>NZ_JBIVBY010000005.1:0-239134 GCF_044746405.1 Pseudomonas sp. NPDC086251 | reverse complement strand
TCTTAACACCGACATGGATAACCGTCTGGTGGTGACCCAGGACGAGAAGATCGCCGGCAACGACATCAAGCTGGGTATCCCGACCAAGATCCCGAAGGGATCAGCCCCCACGGCTAAGACTCCGCCAAAGTTGACGAATACGCCACCGCCTGCAAGACCGACCTATCCAAAAGGTATTGCGTGGGAGATCGACATGAGTACTCCTAAACCTCCTAAGACCTATCCAAAAGGAATTGCATGGGAAATTGATATGAGCCCTCCAAAAATGGAAGTCGTGGGCACGAAGATGAAGTTAAATCCACCGCCAATAAATTTGGAAGTCGTGGGTACCAAGATGAAGATACATCCGGCTCCTCCAGTGAAAATTGTGAAGCCAGTAAAGCCAACGATAAAGTTGGAAGAGATAGTTAAGATTAAGCCGCAGCCGGTTGTGCCTGCGAAGCCTGCCACTGGTCAAACTCGTAACTTTGACTCGGTAGAATTTAATGACGTTAAAAAAGCGATGGCGGCCGTAAACGTTAACGACAAGGCTGGATTAGTCGATCTCCAGAAAAACCCAATCCGTATTGAGCTGGACAATAAAGGTTATCTGGATGCCAACGGCCAGCCACGTGCGCCGATCATCATTAGCAAACCGAGCGATATGGAAAAACTGCACGGTCAAGTGATTTACACAGGAGCACGGGATAAAGGGCTTAAACTGCCAAAAGGGGTGGGTGAAGCGTCGAAGCTGTACCTGAATGTCAAAAAAGACAACGGCAAATATTTCGTGAAATATGACAGCCGGGCGCCGTCAGGGCCGGTCGTAAACAACGACATTCCGGCGTTTAAAGCGTCACCGATAGGAAAACCCGCCTACAAACCGCCCGTTTTCGGGTCCAATGCCAGCGGGACAATCGGCAAGGCGGGCATAGTAACGGCTAAGAACAACATTACGGCCAAACCAGCCAAAACCATGCCGAAGCGTACAGCGAAAGTGGCCCCTTTGGCGGAAAACGGTGTTTCTACGCCAGCGACTCAATCGCCGACCAAGCCAGGGAGCCCCAAGCGAACCGCGAAAGTGACACCGATGCCGGATAATAGTGCGACGTCGTCGTCTGATCAGGCTAATGTGACAACCAATGCGCCGCTACTAACGCAGGTGGTTTCTCCATCGATGTAATAACCAACTACCAAAGCTATAGCTTTTGTGCTGTTGAGTCTGTCAGAAGTCACAGGCTCAACGCACTTAAGCGGCAGTCGGTTTTTTATGTCACTTTTGCGCTTGCGCAACTCACTCCCGGCGGATGTGGACCAACCCGCACCTTTGAGAAACACAACGTGGGAACGTATTCATTCAAAAATTTAAAGTTCTTGGAAGGGGTCGTCCCGGCTCCCAACCCGTGAGCTGCTTGATGATTTAAGGCAGCACTCGTTATTTTGTGTCAGTCATAAAATTTAAAGATACTCGTTAGAGTTTTAAACCCGCGCGCCTAGTCGCCTGCGCTAGCACTTAGGAGTTGGTTATGCTCGATTACATTGCTTTAGGGTTGTTATGTTTTGTTGGCTTAGTGCTGTTTTATGGGATTATCGTGCTGCACGACATCCCCTATGACATCGCCAAGCACCGTAATCACCCCCACCAAGACGCCATTCACGCTACCGGTTGGGTTAGCCTCTTTACCTTGCACGCACTTTGGCCGTTTTTATGGATTTGGGCCACCCTGTATCGAGAGGATCGAGGCTGGGGATTCAATGATGCCGCCTCATTACCAAACCATATTGTAAATCTGGAGCTTCAAGTCGCTGCCCTTCATCAACGACTTGCTCAACTGGAGGATGTCGCAGGGCTGGAGCGCACTGCGCAAGCTGTCAATTCAAGGTTGAGTGATTGAATATGGATCTGTTGCTCGTTCTTATTTATTCAGCCTTTTGCATCGCGTTATTTAAGATCTTTCGCATCCCGCTGACCAAATGGACCGTACCGACTGCCGTTCTGGGCGGCATCGTGCTCATCGGCAGCTTAATCTTCACCATGAACTACAACCACCCTTATTCGGAGGTGACGCGTTCGTATTACGTCTCCATCCCGATCGTGCCGGTGGTCACGGGGCAAGTGATCGATGTCCCGGTTCAGACCAATCAGCCGTTAAAACAAGGCGATGTATTGTTTCGCCTTGATCCACTGCCTTTCGAATATCGACTCAAATCAATCAAGGCGCGATTAATCTCGGCGCAGAGTGACCTTTACCGCATCCGTGCATTGACCAAGCACGGCTTTAGCAACGACCGCGAATTGGATACCGCCACCGCGCAGGTCGATGACTTACGCGCACAGCTTGATACCGCCCAATATGAACTGGACCATACGATTGTTCGAGCGCCGGCCAACGGTTTCGTCACCCAGATGTCGCTACGTCCTGGGATGATCGCCACGCGTGTGCCATTGCGACCATTAATGGTGTTTATCCCGGATGAAGATTATTTCCTGACGGCGTGGATGCGCCAGAATAGCTTGTTGCGATTAAACGTAGGCAGTGAAGCCGAAGTCGCCTTTGATGGCCTGCCCGGTAAAGTCTTCCGGGGCAAGGTCAAAAATGTGCTGACGGTCATTGGCGAAGGTCAGGTACAGGCGTCCGGCACTTTGGTCAGTTATACCGGGTCCCCCCCCCCGGGTCGCGTACCGGTGATCATCGAAATTACCGACCCCGCATTTGCCTCCTATCGGAAGCAAATGCCCGGCGGCGCCTATGGCCAGGCGGCTTTATACAGTGAGCATTTCCATCACATTGCGGCGATGCGTAAGATCCTTCTGCGAATGGCATCTTGGATGAACTACCTCTTTCCTTTCCATTGACGGTGACGGTGACGGTGACGTGGGCAAGGCCATTAGCAGACCTCGCCCGCCTGACCTTACCGATCCTTCACCCGCTGATTGCGCGCCGGCCGTTCGGTTGCCCGGAAAGTTCATTGCACAATGTAAAGGGAAGCACACAATGGCTCACCACGAAGCCCAGGGTCGAGCGCATAAAGAAACTTCAGGCGCAGTGTTGGACCGGCCACAGGTGAAGGATTTCCCTACAGGCAGGCTCTTCGCAAAAAGGCCTAATTAAACACGTTGATGACTCGGTTGTCGGGCGTCCTGCAGTTTCGCATTCGCTATTGAGCCGCCGAGTCAGATCGTCTTTTTTCGAGTAGTTGAATTTGGCACCCCATTTCGAAGAGTCTTAATTACGCGCCGGACCCGGTGCGGTGGGGCCATTTGTTTTCGGCTAATACAAATTAGTCTGTCAACAAGGGTGCACCACACGGAGTGTATTCACGCAAAGGGAGTGTGATTTGGCCAGAATACTGATTGCAGACGATCATGCGGTGGTGCGAATGGCGGTACGCCTGCTACTTGAAAAAGGTGGACATGAAGTAGTGGCGGAAGCGTCATGCGGACTGGAGACAGTCCGCATGGCACGCCACTTAACACCCGACTTGGTGATTCTCGACATCGATCTGCCGAGACTGGACGGCTTTGGCGTATTGCAGCGGTTACGTTCCGAATCCGATCGCATGAAGGTCATCGTATTTTCTTGCCTGGATTTGAGCCGATACGCCATTCGTTGCTCCAGAGCCGGTGCACATGCGTTTGTTTCCAAGGACGGTGATCTGCCGGAATTATTGAGTGCCGTGCAGATTGTTCTCGCCGGTTATACGCTTTTCCCCACCACGGATTTTTCTTCGGTCGATACCTCTTCACGCCTAGCCTCCGAAGAGGTGCTGATGAAATCTCTGTCCGACCGAGAGTTGACGGTTCTACGTCAATTGGCCAGTGGGCGGCGCGTCAAGGACATCGCGCAAGAGCTGATGCTCAGCGAAAAGACCGCCAGCACGTACAAAGCTCGACTGATTATCAAATTGCAAGT
Organism: Pseudomonas sp. NPDC086251; assembly: GCF_044746405.1. Taxonomy (NCBI): domain Bacteria; kingdom Pseudomonadati; phylum Pseudomonadota; class Gammaproteobacteria; order Pseudomonadales; family Pseudomonadaceae; genus Pseudomonas; species Pseudomonas sp. NPDC086251. The sequence goes on along the minus strand of NZ_JBIVBY010000005.1, from coordinate 235,241 downwards.
CGCCAACTTTCTTGAGTTGGTCGACTTTGCCCGGCGTAACCGGGTGATCTGAACCGCCGCCTCACCCGAATCAATCCGTCTGCCTAAAAGGGGGGACCTCGATCGCTGCCCAATCAGCGCTGTGCTGCAAAAGAAGCAGTTGGGGTAGGGTGCTTTGACGCCCGCGTCATGAGCAGCCCTGCGCCCTACCAGTATTGCAGACGGTCGCAGATCGCTATTAAGCCACCGCTAACACCCATTCAGCGGCGCGCTCGGCGATCATGATCGACGTCGCGTTGGTATTGCCGCCAATTAGCGTGGGCATGATCGACGCGTCCACCACCCGCAGCCCTTGAAGGCCGTGTACACGCAATTGGTGATCTACCACGGCATCTTCGCCCTGGCCCATGCGACACGTGCCCACCGGGTGATAGATGGAATCGGTCCTGCGTCGCAGCAGCTCGATCACTTGCTCATCGCTGCCGCAATCGATGCCGTGTAGATTCTGCAGGCCAAAGCGGGCCAAGGCCGGCTGCTCGATGATCTCTCGCGCCATTCGATACCCCTTGAGCAATGTTTGCACATCGTCGTCGTGCCCCAGAAAGTTCGGATCAATTCGGGGCGCAACGCTCGGATCAGCCGATAATAGGCCAACGCTGCCGACGCTCTTGGGTCGCAGCACACAAACGTGGCAGCTAAAACCATGCCCCCAGTGCAGCTTGCGGTTATGGTCATCAAGCATGCTGACGACAGAATGCATCTGGACATCGGGGCGGGCCAAGGCCCCATCGGTCTTCAGAAAAGCGCCGCCCTCGGCGAAGTTGCTGGCTAGCAGGCCACGATTATGCATCCAATATTGGGCCATCGCCGAAGCCAGTTTGACGCCGCCCGCCAAGGAATATCCGGGCAGTGAGTTATCGGTGCCTTTGTAGCAGAGCACCAGGTCCGGGTGATCCTGCAAATTCTGACCAACACCTGGCAGTTCGTGCCGCAGCGCAATACCTTGCGGCTTGAGCTCGGCTTGCGCGCCGATGCCCGAGAGCATCAGTAATTGCGGACTGCCGAAAGCACCGGCACTGAGCAGGATCTCTTTGCGTGCTTTCAAGATGCTAGTGCGGCCTTTGTAGCGTACCTGTACGCCAGTGGCCTGATTACCTTCCAGCAGGATACGCTCGGCATGGGCACCGGTGAGCACGGTAAGATTGTCACGCGTGTGGCGCACCGGGGTTAAGAATGCGCTGGCTGTGCTCCAGCGGCGACCGTCGCGGATGGTCACGTCGTACGCGCCGATGCCTTCCTGATTGACCCCGTTGAAATCACTGTTGTGACGGTGGCCCGCTTGTTGCCCGGCCTCAATAAAGGCTTGCGTGGCCGGGTGTACCTCGTTCTGACCGACATACAGCTCACCCGCTGCGCCGTGAAAATCGCAGGCCCCGCGATGACTCGCTTCACTTTTGCGAAAGTAGGGCAGCACATCGGCAAAGGACCAACCGACATTGCCTAATGCGCCCCAGTCGTCAAAGTCGCTGTGATGACCACGAATATACACCATGCCGTTGATCGAACTGCTGCCGCCCAACACCTTGCCCCGTGGCTGATAGCCGATACGTCCGCCCAAACCTTGTTGCGGTACGGTGTCATACGCCCAGTTAACATGCCGCGTGGGGACGATGACCGCCACACCGGCGGGCATATGGACTAGGGGCGAGTAGTCTTGGGGCCCCGCTTCCAACAGGCATACGGACATGGCCGGGTCAGCACTGAGACGGTTGGCCAACACGCAGCCGGCCGAACCGGCACCAACGATGATGTAGTCAAATTCCATTACATTGCTTCCAAGGGTAGGTATCCCCATGGATTTTTCGCGATGCCCATGGCATAAGATTGACCTTTGCCGACAGATAATTGATTTTGGCCGACATGGACGCCTTTATTCGCACGACCTCCTTCGCCGGCTTTGGCGAACTGGTGACCAAGTTGGGTGGGAACCCCACACGGTTGCTGCAGCGATTTCACATCCAGCCCCAGCTCCTGGAAGACGTGGACGCCACAGTGCCGCTCCGCTCACTCGTCAGGCTGTTGGAATATACGGCCAGTGAACTAGACTGCTCTGACTTCGGTCTGCGCATGGCCCAGTATCAGAACTTACAGGTGCTTGGGCCGATTGCCGTGTTGGCTCGCAACTCGGTGAGCGTGGAGTGTGCGGTGAGGGATATTATCCGCTTCATCGGTTATCACAGCTCAGGCATTCAACTCGATTTGGACCTGAGCCATGCCCGCCACCCACGTCTTGTCATAGGCCTTCGGCTGCCCGGCCTACTGCCCCAGCGGCAAATGCTGGAACTGGCCATGGGTGTATCCCACAACGCGATGAAACTGCTGTATGGCGCCCACTTCAGGGCTCAAGCGGTCTTATTGTGCGCAGTCGACGGGTTGCCGACGGCGCGCTACCGCCAGTATTTCAAGACCGAAGTGTGTACTGGACAAAGCTGCAACGCGTTGGTGATGACCCAACAGCAGCTAAATCAGAGCATCGAACCGCAGGACCCGAATGTGCACCGAACGCTGGTCCAGTATTTCGAGCAGGTCCATGGTCACAGCGCATTTGATTTGATCGACCAGGTGCACCGTGTGGTGCTGCGCCTGCTACCGACCCAACAGTGCCGCTTATCCATTATTGCCCAACACCTCGGTATGCACGAGCGCGCCCTGCAACGCCAGCTTGCCGAGCGAAAGCAACGATTTGACGAGATACTGGATAAGATCCGACGCGAACGTGCCGACTTTTACCTAAGGGAGCAGGGTATCCCGATATCGCAGGTGGCCGGCATGCTCGGCTACAGCGAGCAAAGTGTGTTCAACCGTGCCGCCCGCCGTTGGTTTGCCGTGACGCCTGGCGAGCGACGGCGTCAATTGCGGTCGCTACCGCCCCTGCCCAGTGAGTTTACCGAATGAAGCCCAACGGCGACCGTGCTCAAGTGGACGGCCACCCCGGCCCCTTTAAAAGCCGGTTCGCCGTGCGCCTCAGCGCTGCAACAGGCTGAAGCGCGCGGCGCGAATGGCTTATTAACGCGTGCCGGGCAGCAGTTCAAACGCCGGCGTAAACGGGGTTATGGCATCCATCACGAGCAGGTGTCGGCGATCGCCTTCCACTTGCAACTTGCCGTCCGCGACGAGCTGCTTAAAGCTGGTCTTGTTGGCCATTAATGCTTCAAGTGCCGATCGATTGAGGGTGATGCTAATGTCAGGATTTTTGGCTTGCTGGCCCTTGATGCTGGTCAAGGTCGAATTGCTTAGCTCCACGACAAACTGCTCACCGTTGTCGGGCGTTTTAAGGTTCAAAACAAAGTGTTCGTTCGCCACTTTGCTACCGTCCAGGCGGATACCCAAGTCCTCCAGCCACAACTCAGTGCTCATGGCGCGGATGATGTCAGGACCGGCAGAGTTCGGCGGTACACCTTGGGGCATGCCGTGACGTAATTCATAGGCCGCCGCGAGGAAACTATTGCGCACCCCGGCGCTTTCCTTCTGATAACCGACTTGTTCGTAGACGTCCGCCAACAGGTCCTTGGCTTGACTGTTTTGTGGTTCGGCATACACCAATTTATTCAAAATCTCATACGCTTCGCGGTATTTTCCTTGATCGAACAAGCTTTGGCCCTTGGCAAGGATCTTCTGCGCACCGCCCATCATCTCGACATACAGCGGTGCGGAGTCCTTGGGAGACAGCGGCATCAACGTCGCCGGATTGGCGTCCCAGTAACCCAAATAGCGATTGATCACGGCGCGACTGTTGTGTTCTTCCGAGCCGTGGTAGCTATGGGTGGCCCAGTTGTTTTTCAGACTGTCCGGCAGCTTGTAGACGTTGTGGATTTCATTGATCGTCACGCCCTGATTGGCCGCATGCAGCACGGCGTTGTTCAGGTTGGCATAGGTATCGCGCTGTGCGCGCATGACTTCTTGAATGCGTTCGCTGCCCCAGCGTGGCCAACTGTGCGCGGCGAGCATGACCTCGGCCTGTTGGCCGTAGCGATACAGGGCATTGTTGATGTTCTTCGACCACACCAGCGGATCACGGACCAGGGCGCCGCGCAAGGTGTAGATATTGTGAATGGTGCCGGTAATATTCTCAGCGGCCCAGAATGCCTTGAATTGCGGAAACCAGGTGTTCATCTCCGACGGGGCTTCGGTGCCCGGGGTGTTCTGGAACTCCATTTGCACCCCGTCAATGGTCAGGCTCTCGAATTCCTTATCGATGTACCGGTTGGGTTCAATCAGTCCCAAATCGCCGATGGCGGTATTTTTACCAATCGCCATATCCACGTGACCGTACGGACTGTGTGGCAGCAGCATGCCATATTGGAAGAATGCCCTTCGATTCATTGCATTGCCAGCATAGACGTTCTCGGCCACGGCATGTTCCATGAAACCTTTGGGGGCAATCAGTGCAACCTTGCCACTGCGCACATCGGCCTCATCAACCACGCCACGAATGCCTCCGAAGTGATCGGCATGAGAATGAGAAAACACGACTGCCACCACCGGACGCTTGCCCAGCGTCTGGTTTACGAAATCCAAGGCGGCCTTGGCCGTTTCTCTGGACGTCAGGGTATCGAAAACGATCCAGCCCGTTTCGCCCTTGATAAACGTGATATTCGCCAGGTCAAAACCGCGGACTTGGTAGATCTTGTCGGGCACCACCTCATACAGACCATACGCCATATTGAGAACGGCCTGGCGCTGAAGCGACGGGTTGATGCTGTTGTAATCTTTACCGTCGAGGAGAAAATCATAGCTGCCCATGTTCCAGGCGACGTTCCCGGCATCCGCCATGATCTGTTTATAGGGCGGAGCCGCGATAAAGCCCTTTTTGGCCTCTGCCAGGTCTCTTTGATCGGCAAACGGCAAGGACTGGCGCAGCGCATTTTGCTGTTCGATGGTATAGGACGAGGGCGCTTTGCCTTTGCTGTCGAAATGCGCATCCGGTGTCGAGACCGGGTCACCACTGGTGGCGATGGCGCCGGCAGCGAAAACAGCAGGGCAAAGGCCACTGCCGAAGGTCATTATCAAAGCTATCTTGAGGGTCTTGCTAAACATGAGTTTTCCTTTGCCAAAATTCTGTTAGAGCCGTCAGCCAACCGTTTGTGCACTCGGAAACCAAGGGCCGCTTGACCGACCAACAGATTATTAACATACTCATTTTATAACGAGAAATTCTAAATCCCAACATATAGATAACATAAAGGTTATGAGATGACGCCACGGCGCCTCCGTCAATTTCTGGCGTTGATTGAACATGCCCACTTTGGTCGGGCCGCAAAAGCCTTGGGCGTTTCTCAACCCGCGCTGAGTAAAAGCCTCCAGTTACTGGAGCGCGAACTTGGGGTCATATTGTTCCACCGGGGTCGGGAGGGCATCCGATTGACCGCGTTTGGTGTGCTGCTTCGGGAAAAAAGCCAGCGCCTGTTGATGGCCGAAGAAGACCTGCGGCGCGACCTTGCCTTGCTCGCGCAAGGGGGGAGCGGCTCACTCAAGGTCGCGCTCGGCCCTTATCCCAGCATCACCATCGGCTTTGCCAGCCTCGCCCGGCTGCATGCCTGCCATCCACACATTAAAATTACTGCGCATGTGGCCGGATGGGCCGAGGTGGCACAGCAAGTCGCCGCCGGAGAGGTTGACTTGGGGATCGCCGAGATCAGCCATTTACGCGGCAGAGAAGAGTTCGCCTGCGAGCTGCTGGGAGAACATGCCGGTCGGCTATTTTGTCGCCCGGGGCATCCACTACTTGCACAGTGCCTGTCGTTGAGTTTGGCGCAAACACTTGATTACCCGTGGGTGGCGTCGCGTATTCCGCTGCGTCTGGCCACGCATTTGCTTCCGGTTAACATGGGCTGTACCGGCGTTTTCGATGCGGAGAATGGGGATTTTGTGCCGGCGATCGAGGTCAACGTTCCGATGCAAATGATGGCGTTTGTCGAGAACAGCAATGCCTTGGCATTGGGGTGCTTGTCGATCTTTGAGCGGGAGCTGATGGCCGGTGATATCGTCGCATTACCCCTCCAGGATCCGGTCCTGCGGACCCATTATGGCTTCATCCACCTTAAGGAGCGCTCGTTGCCGCCTGCGGTCCACTTGTACATGCAGGAAGTGCGGGCGATGGAAGACCACATTGGGCAGCGTGAACGCCAGTTGGTCAATTTGATGGACCTAGAACAGTGATACGGTAAAACGCCCTTAGTCCCCTCGCAGCTCCACGCTCCGGAAGGTTTGCCGGCCTACACCGTGAAATTGGAGGTGAACTGGCGTCGGATAGCAGTTATTCGAACCGAAGTACTCTACGTGCTAGGTGAAACGCGGTCGCATGAGCAGATTCGCGGCACCCCTCTCGGGGGTATTTATCTCAACGTCCTATGGAGGTACGTATACCTAAAGCTCATAAAGCAGTTACCAAAGCTGCAAAGAAAACGGTCGCAAGCAAAGCGCTCTTTCCTCGGTCCATCAATGACTCCGAATGGGATGACTATTCGCAATCGTTCCCTAACCTAAAGCGCGAGAACGCCTATATTACGGATCCTGGTAGCTACGACGGTTATAATTGCATTGGTTGGTCGATAGGCGACATTAACCTTGAATACGATGTAGAGCCGGTAGCGGCCATGGTGCCGTTCTATATAAAAAATGGTTTTTCCGAATTGCCCAAAGGGTCTGCCGAGGCAACCGTTGATTTAATGGCCATATCAAATGGCCACTTCGCCAGCCATGCCACTGTTAGATATGCGGGTTCCCGGTGCCCAGGCATGCCGTCGGGCCTATGGGAATCCAAGCTGTATCCCGGTATGCGCATGACGCATGGACGTTACGAGCTCCAGGGAGCTACTTATGGCAGTGTGGTAAAGTCATTCCAAAAATGCTGAAGCATTGCAATAATTTATCGGCTTCGTCGTTGCGGTGCCGACACCGAGTGTCAGGACCAGTCGATCGCTAGGGGAGTCGTTCAGTCTGCGCGGTCGCGTTTTTTGCGTAAGCCAAGCCGAACAATCCGTGATTTGAATGGTTGTCGGTGCATCTGGAGGCACTACGGACATTACGCCGACAGCCATCGCCCAAGACCATCTCACCCAAGCTCGGGCCAGGAAATCAGTCAAGTGGTCATGTGTTTAGGCTATCGGTCCGAACTGGCTGAAATGGATACTGCCGTTTTTGGCGGACTGGCTCAGACACACACGCAGCATGCACTAACGTTTTAGTGGCTAGAGACCGTTCCCCTCAGGGAGCCAGTAGCGCGGGCGCGGTGGCAAGCCGCTAGCCGGCGCTTTTATTGGTGCATCATCATCCGAGCGACAGCTGAAGTTGCGTATAGAGCACATGTTAAACCTGACACGCTCCCATCGGATTTGGGCAGGTCGCGATCTCATGCTCGCATGCCTTTTTGCGGCTCAGCAGCGTTGGTCAGCGGACCTGGGACGTACTCGCGCTTGTGCAATACAGAACTTGGCCATAGGCATAACCGGTTGCCGAAGTAGTGGTTGCATCACGCTCACTTGCTCGCAGTCCAACTCTACCGAGTGTGTCCATTCGGCCGGGGCATCACAGGTAAATCAATTCGATAGTCGCTGACCCATCCAGTACTATATCGCTATTGGTATCCAAGGTATTACGCGGCTGAATTTGCACGCCGAGGTCAAGCCCCACCGAGGCATTGGTCACCGCTCTTGGCGCTGTGGTCGGAGTCGTCGCCGAATCAAAGGCATAAGTTTTTAACGATAAGGCATAAGCATCGATAAACGCCGTCGAGGCATCTGCCCAGGTCGCGGCACTGGTATTCACCGAACTCTTGATCAGCCCCGTGCCAGCGTCGGCAACAATGTTCTGAAAAAGTATGTTGTAGAAGCCAATGGGATTATTAGCGCTGTCCGTACCCAGTCCAAATCGCTGCGCGTTACTCACTGACGCCGGCACGCTGGAGGCGTGATTATCGGTTACTGTGAAACCGGTATACGATGGATTATCGCAGTTAATGCTCAGCGTTTGCGATAGGCGTGGATTCACATTGGTGGCGCCGGTGGGATTGAGCATCACCTCGCCAAAATCAAACTGGCCAGTCCCTGACACGGCAATATCGCAGGAAGGTGGTAAGATCTGGCCGGTAACGCTTAACGTTGCGGAGGTGGCCGCTACAGCGGCGACCGTTGCAAAGCACAGTGGCAATGCGACTAGTAATCTTTTCATGCCTCGCTCCCAAAAATATAAGTGAATGCACCTATTGTCACGCGACGGGCTTAATAACTGTTGCATGATCAATTAAGCGGCATTTCAAGGGATGTTTCTGTAAGGGAATGCTTAAAATTAAAATCAGCCAACACTTGGCGAGGGCGCGCGGGCTTGTTGATTAGCGCTCTTGCCTCTGGCCACCCCGAATGACGCGCCCTGCGTAACAGTCCGCTTAACTAGGTGCGTCAAACACACTATTGTTGAGCTAATTCAATGCCGGATGCGACCGCACCGGCCGGTCTGCCGTCAAATTACAAATTTGGTCGGCGCGCTCAAGATCGGCAAATCGCCCTGTACCAATGACGCCGCGCGCCGCTGAAGCCGGGCGTTCTCTCCATTGGCGGTGACCGTGCCGGTGAAAGGCACTCGCCGTTGGTCGATGCGTTGATGCAACGGCGTCGGCAGTTTGATTGTCGCCCGGCCAAGCCATTGGCTGATACCCTCACTGCGAAACTGTTGGGAGTAACGCCCAGCGCGCTGACGCAAATAAAAACAGAGAACTCTAGCCGACATTAAACCGCTTGCCAATGCCCATTATAATTAAACCGATTTCAACGTTCATTAATTGAAAAACAGCAGAGTAAGCCTAAGCTGACGCTACAAGTCAAAAATCAGGCCGCCTACCCGCGAACAAACGGTGTGATGTGCTTGTATAATTCCAAGGCTAGCCACATCACTCTGAAGAAGAGGCTTCCCCCTGGTGCAGCGAACATCATCGCAGCGCCGATAGGGGGAGCATCGAGCTTATCGGATTGGCAGTTGAACAGCGTCAGTAACTTTACCTTGTAGGATGTAATGATGACTAAGAAAAAGGTGCCGGAGCGTACCGATAAAAATGCCCTGGCAAAAGCTGCGTCAGCCGTGAACGCGGAGACTCCAGCACTTTTAGAAACCACGGCCACTACCATTTCTGACGATACTTCGATCGGTAAGGCAATTATTCCTACAGAGGTTAGCTCAACCACCCGTCAAAACACCACCTTCGCGCAGGGAAACTCTGTGGGCCCGACAACTGTCAGCCTAAAGGAAAAGTTCAGCGCCCAGAAAATCCCTTTGCAAACAGATTTCGCGGATTTGATTGATGTGGCCGATTGCGGTCGTAATGCCGTGGGGTTAAATCCCACACAGCCTGGTGGGACCGGGGCGGGTTTGCTACTGGATCAGGATGCCAGATTGGCGGTAGTGCCGGGGGCGGGGATGGCGGTCGACGCCACAGGCGTACGTATCGCTGATACACAGATGCTGGTGACCGGCATGATTATGATGTTCAGTGGTCAGGTAGCTCCCGCTGGCTGGGCGTTTTGCGATGGCAGCCAGGGAACACCGAATCTGACGAATCGTTTTATTCTTGGCGGAACCCCCACCGAGTGCGGCAATCCAAATGGCGCCATGCAGCAATTGACGCCGCTGAACAACAAACAATTTTATCCGACTGTTAGCTCGACGACGCCCCCGATTACCATGAACAACGCGGCGACGGTCTTGACCGTGGCGATGATGCCGCAACATTACCATAATGGCGGTGTGCGCCTTGATAACTATGCGTATAACTGGGCCAATGAAATTTGTGAATATGGAATAACGGGCGTGGGAACCAAAGGTTGTATGGCGCATACATCTACAATTACGGTGAACGCCGCCACGCCCAACACGAGCTCAGCGGGTTCTAATGCGCCCCACAGCCACGCCAATACGGCTTCCCAGGCTGCACATTCGCATAACGTCAATATCGTGCCGCCTTATTATATTCTTGCATTTATTATCAAGTTATGACCTGGCTGCGCCGATAATTTTCTGAATTGCACGTCTTTTGACCTTTCTCCTGCGAGGGTTCTTGGATGAGGTTTCCCCTGCAACCATTTGTTTCGAATTGTCGCCAATGGCCCAAGATTTCTGCCGATCAATGATCGACAGATTTCCTTGCAATGTCAGGCATCCCTCGGCGACCGCTGAAGCGTTGGAGTCAACCCCCTCGCAGGGGGAAGCTTCTTCAAGTCGCGCATTGCAACCGTGATGGCCGAAACACGCTTTCACGAGGTCAAACTGACCCCCGCGCGGCGGTGGCACCGGCACCAACGGCCTGTCATTGACCGATGGCATCGTGGTCGACCTGTCGCGGCACATGAACAGCATACTCGAAATCAGCGTCGCCGAGCGCTGGGTGCGCGTGCAGGCGGGCGTGGACAAGGACCAGCTCAATGCCGAGTTCAAGCCTCACGGATTGTTTTCGCGCTCGAACTGCACAGTACTGCTTGGCGGTGAGCGCCTGCACAGCCAGCCGCTGCCCGACGCGAGCTGGACGTCGCGTGCACGCATTCCGGCCGAATCGGCGAGGTGTACCGGGTGGCGCGGCACATGCAGGAAACCCAAGCGGACCTGATCGAAGCGGTGTTCCCCAGACGCATTCGGTGCCTAAGCGGTTATGACCTGGCGCACCTGCGCGATGAGCACGGGCGTTCCAACCTCACAGCGTGCTGTGCGGCGCGGAAAGTTCGTTGGGCTACATCGTTGAATCCAACCTCAGCGTGCTGCCGATCCCAAGTAGTCAGTGCAGTCAAAGTGCGTTACGGCCGCTTTATGGAGGCGCTGCGCGACGCCATCAGCGGCGACGACGTGGAAGCAGTGAGCACGCGCGTGGCAGCGTTCGTGGCGGATCTGCAGGCCAATAAGACCATCGAGCGCTCGGTTACATACAGGCCAATGCCGAAGCCGTGAGCCGTGTCTACACCATGCGCAAGCGTTCGGTTGGTCTGCAACATAGACGGCGAGATTCGCCCGCAGCCATTCGTTGAAGACACCGCTGTGCCGCCGAAACTGGTGTATGGCATGTTCGTAACTGGTCAAACCGATTTCCGTTGCCGCAGCCGAATGCACCCGGTATTCCGGTGGGCTGCTGTGGGGGGCGAGCACGGCAGGGTCAGCGGCGAGTCGATGCTTGCCTGATGTCAACGATACCGTGACACATAGTCCGCTTTTTTTCATATCGTCCGAGTAACTCAATCGAACGCGAGCTCCCGTACGATCGGCTATCGCTTTGACGATCGACAAGCCCAACCCGGAGCCTGCTTCATTAGTTCCCAGGCATCGATAAAACGGATCAAACACTCGCGATTGTTCCTCTGCCGAGATGCCCGGGCCTGAGTCCTTCACCTGCAGGATTGCAGTCTCTTGCGCCAGCTCGACCGAAAGGTCGATCCGTCCGCCATGGGACATGTAACGGATCGCATTGTCCACCAGATTCTTGACCAGGATTAGCAGGTCCATTTCGTTGATGGTGACATGTACATCCTCGATACTTTCAACGCCAATATCGATGCGTTTACGTTCTGCCAGCGTTAATAAATCCTCCAATACACGTCGATAGATTTCATGGACTGAAACGGCAGTCTGTGGTCGATTGGAGCTCGATTGTGCGGCAGCAAGGGTCAGCAGTTGATCGATCAGTTTTCTACCGCGCTCTATTCCCCGGGACAACGGCAACAGGCGCTCACGGGCTGGCCCCGGCATCTCAGTGGCGGCCAGCCGTTCAGCTTGCAGGGAAAGGGCCGTCATGGGCGAGCGCAGTTCGTGGGCAGCGTCGGCGACGAAGCGACGCTGGTTTTCCATGGACTGCGCAACACGCGCGAGCAAGCGATTGATAGCCAGGACGAAAGGCCGAATTTCGGTCGGCAAATGGCGTTCGTCGATAGGGTGCAGCGCCTGTTCATCACGTCGATTGATGTCAGCCGAAAGGGCGGCAATGGGACGGAACAGTTTGCGCACCAGGTCGCCCACCACCAGCAATAGCACTGGAAACAGAATGAGAAACGGCAGCAAACTTCGCCAAGCGCTCTCGCGGGCTTCCTTGTCGCGGACGCCGGTTTCTTGAGCGACGACGATGCGTTCACCGCGGGCTGTGGTTCTGACCAGCACACGAAAGTCTTCGCCGGTGACATTCAGCGTCCAGAGGCCATCGGCAAGTGTGGTGGGGAAGGGCAGTGGTATCAGGGCGCCATCGTTGCCGATTGCTTTAGTGCCATCGGCCAAGTATTGCACGATGACCCTGGATTCATCATTGTCGCCATCGACTTCCTGGGATGCGGGATAGTGTAGGGACATCTGCTGCCGATCAAACAGGACGGCCACCTGACGCAAGGTATCGTCCTGCATTTCGTAAGCCTCGTCGAACGCAGAGTCAAACGCAAAAATCCCAACCAGCGCCGCAACGATCAGGATGGCCAGCGATAGCGTCATGGACAGGCGTAGTTGTACCGAGTCCCTCAAACGCTTTTTGAAACCATCCATCCCATCCCCCTGACGTTCTTGATGACATGGCTGCCTAGCTTGCGTCGCAGGGCGTGAATCAAAAATTCCACCACGTTGCTTTCCACTTCATTGCCCCAACCATAGATGCGGTCTTCGAGTTCACTGCGCGACAGAATGGCGCCTGGCCGAATCATCAATGGCTGAAGCAGGGCGAACTCACGACTGGACAATTGGATGTCGCGATTGTCCAAGGTGGTGGCTTGTTTGGAGATCAAGTCCAGCGTTACTACGCCATTGTCCTGCACAGACAGGGCAGCGCCACCTTTACGGCGAAGCACGGCTCGTATACGGGCCAGCAGCTCCGCCATTTCGAACGGTTTGAGCAGGTAGTCGTCCGCGCCGCCGTCAAGGCCGCGCAGGCGATCACCCAAGTCGTCCCGTGCAGTGATGATCAGCAGTGGCACCGGGTTGTTGCGCCCGCGAATGATGTCGAGTACATCCAGTCCATCCTTCCCGGGCAACCCAAGATCCAGTAGCACCAGGTCATAGTATTGGGTGTCCAGCGTTGCAAGAGCGATAAGACCGTTTTTCACCCAGTCAGTGGCATAACTCGCATCGTTCAGGGCGCCCAGGATGGCATCACCGATCATCGGATCGTCTTCAACCAGCAATATCCGCATTTGCCGCTCCGGAAAAGGCGCGACCGTCATGACCGTCGCGCGAGTATTGAAGCATTTGTACAAATGTTTGTCCGCTGCGGGATCACCTTCGGGATCAGGATTTGCCCCTCATCGAATCGAAGGCCTTCAATAGCTCATCCATCATCGCCTTGCAGTCGTTCTGTTGCGGGTTACTGGCGCGCAAGGCATCGAGTGCTCGGTCGATCGCCTTGTCCACGACATGCCAGTCTTTGGCGTCGCGAGGTTTGATCCCAGCTTCGGCCGAGTCCCAAGCGGTTTCCAGATCCTTGATACGGGCTTTCGCGCCGGGCAGATCATTTTTGTCGACGAGCACGGCAACATCGGCGGCTATGTTGCGGAACTCGGACAGATCTCCCAATCTTGAACCCGACTGGGTTTGAGTGCTCTCCGAGCTTGAGGCCGTACCCGCAGTGGGCTTATCGGCAGGTTTCGAGCAACCGGCGGCGACACCAAGCAAAAAAATGGATGAGACGATGGCGGCGTGGCGAAAGATGTTTTGAATCTGGCGCATGACGATTCCTTAAATGACTTTTGGGCGTTTACTGACTGACGGTTTTGCGATTGCCGACGCTATTTGTGCAACTGTCACCAGAAGCACAATCACGCAGAGGAAGATGGCGCTGGTCCAGGTGGCGCCCATTCCGAGACCCCCGTAGGTTTTGGCCTGGGTCAGCAAGTCGCCGAGGGAGGCGCCGAACGGGCGGGTCAGGATGTAGGCGATCCAGAACGTCAGCACGCTATAGCAGCCCATGCGCCGGGCCACCAGGGTGGCAGCGATCAGTGCACCGAAGATGACGGTACCGAGGGTGAAACCCAGGCCTAAGGCTTCGGTAGCCAGGTCACCGGCTGCGGTACCGAGGGCAAAGGTGCAGAGCACCGTGGCCCAATAAAACAACTCTCGTTGCGGCGTGACAATCTCCCGGATCGATATGTTGTGTTCGGTCCGGTACCAGACCAGGAAGTTAATCGCCAGCAAGGCGGAAAATACAGCTGTGCTGGTGTACAGACTGACGTCCAGTACGTCGGTCAAAATGTCGGTGATTTGTGTCCCGACGATGCTCACCAATACGACGGTCAACCAGTAAATCCATGGCGTATAGGCTTTGGTGCGCAATTGGTAGTACATCGCGATAGCCAGTAAAACCGCCATGCCGATACTGGTCAGGCCCGCGCCCAAGCCGGCCTCGACAGCAAGAAAGTCAGCGCCAGTTTCACCCACGGTCGTTGACAAGACCTTGATCACCCATAATGACAGCGTCACTTCGGGTACTTTGTTGAGCCAGCCGGCTATTACGGATTTCATAGGCAGGTTGCCTCTCCTGAGCAGCGCGAGATGTGCGCGAGCGAGAAGATATGCAACGAAACTTAGCTGAGCCTGAGGGGAGGCAAATTGGCGGAGCAGGCCACCGGTCTTTACGTTTGCGCAGCCGGCGCATTTCCATCAGTTTTATTCGGCAGCCCGTCGCAATGCCAGGGTCTGTTCGGTGAGCACGCTCATGTTGGTCGTGCGCAGTTCGAAGAAACTGCGTCGCGCAATGGGCGCTCTCACACGCCGTCAGCGTGTCAAGCAGCGGCGCTAAGGCGCCTGCCCCCCAATGTTGGTGTCCGACATCTCTGGGGCAGATCAAAATACGCGGACACAATCGCCTATCGGCTTTGCTCGGAGGGTGTGTTTTCCCTTACCCCGGTTCGCCTCCAACAATCCTGGCCTCTGACCATCCCGCCGACGGCAAACCGGCTCGCATCTTCAGTAATTCCTTACAGCTCGCCGCTGTCCTGACTCTTAGACTGTCCATAGGAATCTTGAGCCACCCACCGATTTGCAGCGGGCCGGACGGTTTTACTTTGGAATGGCAATGGGACCTCCAAGGCCTGTTTCAGAGTCTCTCTGCTGCTGGAGTCATATGATGCAAACACTTACCGCCAGTCCTCCGCTAAAAAATATTCGAGCATTCCCCTTGCCGCAAGCGCCATCGCGGAACATGAGCCTACGGCGCGGGGGCGGCCGGCCTTATGAGGAGCGAGCAGAATATTGGTTGGAATACTTCCAACAACTCCAACAGGGGCCCCCTGTGCTGTTAAAGATGAGTTTGGATGGCCTCCTTGAACATGAAGTGAAAGCCCGTTACATCCGTAACGATGAAACGATGCGTCACGCCCTCGAGCGACAGGTCCGTAAATTGACCGCCATGCAGCGCGCGCTGGGGTCCTTGGCTGGCGACGAACTGGCCCCTTTTCGCAATGACGTACTGCGCCAGCTCATGCAGATCGTAACCGACTCAACCCTGATGGAATTGAGGAACGACTAATGACGATCAATCACTCAATTGCGCGTTCGTGCAACGAGCAACCCGCCTATTGGCAACAATGGTTTGCGACCCTCGCGAAAGATCCTAGCGGCCTGGCCGTCTGGCGGGTCATTTTTGAAGAAATGGACGTCTGTGCGTATAAGGTCGAGCTCAACGAAAGCCAGCGGCATGCAAAACGGCGCCACCAGCGAAAGCTTCTAGCCATGCAAATCGCTCTGGCCGAGCTGCAAGCACCAGAACTTGAGTGCGTGATGAAAACCATTCGCCATCATCTCTGGCAATAAGCTTGTGCGCCACTCAGTGATATGTGAAGCGCCGATGGGACTGATATGGAAGTTTTTAACCCCAGGTCACCGAGGGCGATGTCGCCACTGAATGTGACCTGAACCAGGCTACGCAACCAGGAAGACCGGGTGGTTCATGGTCAGCATCCTCAAAGCCCCCATCGCGCAGTGCTGACTGATCCCGATCTGATCGGTAACATCAGGTTACTGCACATCCTTGCCGTCTGTGGCGCAGGGGCTCCCCTTCCAACAGCGCCTCGGTGTCGTAGCGGGAGTGGTTCAGTCGACTATTCATTCCCATCGAAGTTTTCTCCGAGCCCTCAACATACGCTCGGACCCAAGGCGAGGCCGCTGGTCGCCGGTGATCATGGCTGACCGCGATGGCCGTTGTCGGGATTGTATCGCCGCTCAGCGCGCGAGCAATTCGAGAACCCCCGCGGAACGCATTCATCCGTGCGTACAACACCGGACGCCCAGTCGTGGAGATCCAGGATCTGGCGCCCTTTGTTGCTCGTACAGACACCGGCATAGGAGAGCGCAGAAGTTGATTTCCCACCGCGATGGGACCCTGCGCCGGATGGGGTTTAAAGCTGAAACGGCCGACTTCGGACGACGAAAAAACGCTCATCCTCCTTGTGGTAGAACCCGGGCATCGTTGCCTGTGCCTTCGATATACACCTTCATGCCCTTACTCAGCGCCGGATTGATCGGCTGAGTAACCGAAACCAGCACGCCATTGGTCACTCTTACGATGATCTGTTGAGCCTCCTGCGGCTGGTCGTACTTTTTCTTCTCGACATAGTTGCCGCCCGCAGCGCCAGCAACTGCGCCGGCGACCATGGCGACATCGCGTCCGGTGCCACGCCCGATCAGGCTACCAATCCCCAATCCGCCAAGGCCACCGAGCACTGCACCGACCCCACTGTCATGATTGGTCTGCATTCGGGTCAGCGTTATTTGCTCGATCTTCCCTGAACGAATTTGGATTTCCCCCGCACCGCCATCGGTTGACCCAACGGTGGAACAAGCCGTGACAACCGTCAATGCAGTGATCATTAGCCAAGACAGGATCGTTTTCATCATGGTGCACCTCATGCTTGAGAGTCAGTGGTCATGCGGATTTGCCTGCATCCCTGCATCGCTTTTGCTATTACGGCGGCACAGTGGACCTTGTCACATATGACGGGATGAACTTGATCGATGAGCCGTTGCGCCAGGCACCGGCCCTCCAGTGTCGCGCTGATGCGCCCTGACGGGGGGGCCGGTCATCATGGCGTCACGGGATAGAGCATCGTGCCCTGCGACTCTTTAAAATTTCCACGTCAAGTGGGTGCCCAGGCTTTGAATCCACGCTTTGTCGAATTGACCGGAGATTTGGTTGCCCGATAGTGTTTGGCGCTGTTCCACCGGAAGATCGCCTAGCCAGACCAAGGACCAGCTAACGTTGACCGCCGTATCCTGGTTCAGAGCATAAGTGGCACCTGTCGCCAGACGCCACGATTCGCCCATCGGCACAATGACGCTACGGTTGCTGTCGGACACGGCGCTGCTATCGTAGGCCATGCCGACATTCCATAACCATTGCTCGGTGGCCTGGTATTGCGCACCGAGGGACAGGTGCCAAGTGTCCTTGAAACCGGCGTCCACGGTCGTTGACCGTGAACCTAACGCGCTGGTATCGACCGCCACGGCAATATCGCCAAATTCCGACCAGTCCTGCCAGTTGGCCGAGGCCAACAACGCCCATTGCCGGTTCAGTTGCTGGAACAGGCTCAAGGTCAGCGTTTGTGGCACCTTCATGTCGAGTTCAGTCTGGGTATTGTTGAGCTGATCGAGCACCGGCCCCTCACCCTTGACGTTGAGCCGGTCTTCGAAATCCAGGTCGATTTGGCTGGTGTAAGCCAAGCCAATGCGCGTGCCGGGTTGCGGCGCATAGATCACCCCGACGTTGGCGCCATAACCCCAAGTGCCGTCTTGGTACTTGTATTGGCCATCAGCGCGATCGGTGTTGCCCAAAGGGGAGCGATCAATGGCGGTCTGCGCCTGCAACATGCCATACATGGCCTTGACGCCCAGGCCCACCGACCATTGTTCGTTAAACCGATAGGCCACACTGGGCACCAGCGACAGACCAAGCAAACTGGAGTTCTGCGCAAAATAGCGTCCGGACCAGTCGTTGTCATAATTGACCGCCAGGCCAAAGTCGCCGTACGTCCCGAAGCCCACGCTCCAGTGATCGTCAAGCTCATGGCTGATGAAAAAACTGCCGCTAGGCAGCGGGTCGAGGGCGTTGCCACTGCCGCTGCCGCTGCCGGGCACATTGCTGCCCGAGCCGCGATCAAAGGTCAGATCACCGTAGACCACCTGCAAACCGCCGGAGATCTGCGTGCCGGGTAGGTAACTCATGCCGGCCGGGTTAGTGGCAATGGTTGACGGGCCTTGGGCACGGGCCGCAGCGCCGGCATTAGCTAGGCCGGCGTTATCGGTGCCGATTTCGTACAGCAGGATACCGCCGGCCCAAACGGGCGAAGAGCCTAGCGCGAGCCAAGTGAGGACAAGCAATATTAGGGTTCTGGTGTGCATAGGACAAATTCCGTTTTCAATAAAACAGGGGTGCATTAATAAGAGTTACTTGGGGAACAACAGGGTCAACGCCATTCGAAATCCCCAGCCTTGGGCGCCATCTCGCGGACTCTCGACCCAGTACCGAGGCCCCGCCTGCAGGCTCATGGGGTGGCGGCCCACCTTGAACAACTGGCTTACGAACAGATTGATGGGAATTGACCATTCACGGGCCTGCCAATCGTATGTGGATTCGGTATTGATGCCGTAAGTGGTGTAGGTCTGGGTGGTGTAGCTGAAGAACGGTTGAGCAAACGTCTGATTGATCTTGCGCTTGTTATCCGGCGGGCTGTCATCCAACGTCCAGAGGTGGTTGGCGAGCACCCCGCGGGTCCAGCCATTGCTCTGTTTGAGAGCGACCACGGTGGGCCCCGCCGCCCATTGTTCAGCGCTCAGCCGCTCATCACCGCCGGTGGCAAGCAACATGGCCGGTCCAGCCCCCCAAATCCAGCCGCTCGCCGTCGGCTGTTTGGGTGAAAAGAACAAGCTTTGGGTGACATCCCCTATCCCGAATGAGTCGCCCGACCCGCCCGGGACCAGGCCATGCTGATCGATGATCGGTAAAATAGTGCGGGAAATCAGATTCCAGTCGTCGTTGAGGCTAAAGGGCAAAACCGGTTGGAGATTCGTCACGCTTTGCTCGCCGTCACCGCCAAGACCCAGCTTTTGGTTCCAGTTGTATTGAATGGGCACACTGTAGAGGGCGGCAATGGGATTAAGCGCTTGCTTGGCCAGTTCGGCTTGGCTGTCAGCTGACAGCCCGACCGGGGACCAACTGATTGCCAGCACCATCAGCGGCACACATGAATAACCTCTGTCCATTAGCAGCTCTCTTCCCGAGGGGGATAGTAGGGGCCGGGTAGGTCTGAGCCACGCGGCGCCCGCGCCATTGCTCAACGCCGCGTCGGCTCCGGATAATGGCGCGCCGCATGGCATTCACTGCGTATCCGCGGGGAAAATGTGGCGCCACTCCTTAGCCATATCCACGACCGTCCAGTGCTCGGCCAGCGCTTGGTCCAAGGCCTTGTCAAGCTTGCCCACCTTCGAATCGCGGTCGTAAGCCCATTCACGCTGGGCATCGGTATGATGCACCAAGCCCATAAAGCGCTTACCGGTGCCTGCGGCGGTCCATTGCAACATCTGCTGATCGCCGTCCGAGTTACCAAATGCAAAAATCGGACGACGGCCAATTACCGCATCAATACTGACCGGCTTGCCGGGACCATCGTCGTTTTGAGCAAGTTTGGGCAGGCGCATGACCACCGGCTTGCCCTTGTTATATTGGTATTCACCGAAGAATGTGGTGCCGATCACCTGTTCGGGGGGAATGCCATACACCTTTTCTGCCCAGGCGCGCATAAACTCCACTTCGCCCCCGGAGACGATGTAGGTTTTAAAGCCGTTTGCTCGCAGATAGGCGAGCAACTCCAACATGGGTTGGTAGACCATTTCCGTGTACGGTTTATGGGTTTTTGGATGTACCGCTTTGGCCATCCAGGAGCGCACGTTGGTCAAAAACGCCTGAGTGCTGATACCGGTATGGGTGGCATAAACGATTTTCAACCACCCCTCATTACCGCTGCCGGCCAAGGTCTGTATGTCGTTTTCCAACACGGCCTTGAACGGTTGCTGGGTTGTCCACTCCGGATGCTGGGGTGCCAACCGCTTGACTTCGGCCAAGGCAAACAGCATTTGAAAATACAGCGGCTGTTCGCTCCATAATGTTCCATCGTTATCGAACACGGCGATACGCGCGGCGGGGGCCACATAGCCTTTGGAGCCCTTGGCCGTGACCGTCCGGACGAACTCAACGATCGCGCGCCGAGACGGGCCGTCTTGCCAGGAGGGCAGAGGCTCGGCCGCCTGCACCAGCAACGGCCAGCACAAGACCAACCAGAGCCAACGCAGGAACGGACGAGTTAATACACTTTGGTTCATTATTTTTCATCCCTCAAAACACGTGAGCCACGTGGACCATGAATCATCCACCGCGTTGTTGTCCGCGCTGAACGCCGGCCAGCCGTAACCGTGGAGGCTGGCCAACGCGCTAAGCATCCGGTGTTACTTCAGAAAGGTTTTCAGGTCGCGCACCGTCTCGCTGATGGCGGCCTTGAAGTCATCGACACTGACCTGCTGGGTATTATTTTTCAGGGGAGTACCAAAAACCTTACGCACCACCTTGGCCAATGGCTTGCCCGTGGCGAGATCTATAAATTCCACTTCAACATACAGTTCAGTGTTTTGATCGCGGTAACCGGTGACGGCTTCTGTGGCACCGACCACGGCGGCGATCGGTACCACTTCATACCAGCGCATGCCTTCATTGGTCGCCGCCACGCCGGTCATGGCCGTGCGCATGACCATCGCCTTTGCACCGCTTGGCACCGATTGAGCGGTGGGCACGACGCGATAGGTCTGCTTGAGCACCTCTTTCACGCTGTCGCTGCTGAACGACTGAATCTGTTGCAGCGTCTGCAGGTTGACCCGCTCAGTCGGCTTGATCGCCAAAAAGATCTGCAGACGGTCGAACACCACGGTGTCATAACCTGAAGGCTTAAAATCAGGCGAGACCCAGCGCAGCGCGGGGTGGCCGCTGGCCGATTTCACCTGCTGTAAATCGTCATAGTTAGTTAGGAAACCTGAAAACTGATCTCTTTCGGTCACCTTGGAAGTGCAGCCTGCGAGCAGCAGGCTGCTTAACGCCGCACCGACAAACCATTGATGGACAATCTTCATTTGATGCTCCGGCAATGAGTACTTCACGTATTAATGGAGACTCGCTCACGTCAAGTCGCGAAAGGGCAGCCTCAGCGAGGCTGCCGTTGTTCGGGATTGATCAGTTGCCGGATGGTATCGGCAAGGTAATGCCGTCCTTTTTCAGAAGCTCGCGCACCGATTGAAACTTCTGGTACTGCGACAGCGTGATGGGGCCGTCATACCCCATGCTTTGCAGTTTGCGTGGTGGATAGTCCACGTAGGTTTTCATCAGTTTCATGATGGCGTTGGTGATCGGCACCATGGTCCAGGTGTGCTCGGTAAAGTTGGTCATAAAGATGTCATATCGTTCTTGAGGATCTTGCAGCAAATCAAAAACTTGCGGCACCGTGGCCACGTATTTTTCCGCACCTTTCCACCCCAGGTTGCTGTCCACCGCCAACCCCCCGGTGTGCGCACCATCGTCCCCCCGCAGGTTGAACACCGCCTTGAAGTTGCCGACGCGGGCCGCCCCCGGCGACAGTTCGTTTTCGGTAAAATAGAACCACTCTTTACGAGGCGAAGGGCCTCGGCCGGTGAGCACCGGGGTCATGTCGTAGCTGTCGAAAATAGTCGGCTGACCTTCACGATCTTTTTCAGGCAGTTTCACGCCCGCCACGGAAGCGAACGTTGCCATCAGATCCAGGCCGCCGAGGATTTCATGGTTTTTCGTATTGGGTTTGATTTTGCTCGGCCAGACGGCGATCGCCGGTACGCGATTGCCACCTTCACGCACGGTGCCCTTGGTGCCGCGGAACGGTGTGTAACCCGCGTCCGGATAAACGTCCTGCCAAGCCCCATTATCCGTGGTGTAGACCACCAAGGTGTTTTTATCCAAACCCAGCGCCTTTAGCTTTTGCATGATGCGGCCAATGCGCGTGTCCAGTTCGACCACCGAATCGGCATATTTGGATTTGGAGATCGATTTGTGCACGAACTCCGGTGCCGGCAAGTTGGGCTGGTGCACCTTCATGAAGTTGACGTTGATGAAAAACGGTTTGTCCGATTTGGCTGCCGTGTCGAGAAATTCCAAGGCGGCTTTTTCAACATAGTTGTCAAAGAAGGGAATGCCCACCACACCAGGTTTGCCATCGATCACCGGCTTGTCCACGTACTGGCCATTAATCTTGAACTCTTCGATCGGTTTTTCACCCGCCTTGCCCGAAAGTGCACCCTTGGTGACCTTTTGAAACATCGTGCGAGTTTCCGGATCCATGTCCGGGAACCATTCCGGGTCGGCATAGGTGTAGGCATTGAGGTGGTACAGGCCGACGTATTTCATCACGTCGTACCCTTGGGCATTGGGCAGCGCATAGTCGGCTTCGCCCAAATGCCATTTGCCGGTGAAGTAGGTGTCATAGCCGCCGGTTTTCAGCACGGAACCGAGCGTCCACTCGGCGGCCGGCAAGCCGCCGCCTTGCCCCTGGAAAGCCACGGTGGTCATGCCGCTACGATTGGGAATGCGCCCGGTTTGCATGGCCGCGCGGCCTGGCGTGCAGCTGGGCTGGGCATAAAAGGAGTAAAACGTGACCCCGTCTGCGGCCAGCTGATCGATGCTGGGGGTGGGCATACCTCGACCGACGCCTCCGCCGTAAGGGCCGAGATCGCCATAGCCGGTGTCATCGGAGACGATGAACAGGATGTTCGTCTTTTCCGTCTGCGATGCCTGAGCCAATCCAGTCAATGATAAAAGTGCAGCAAACACGATAGAAAGCTTAAAGCGATCCGATAACGATTCCATACCAGGGTTCCTCATTGTTTCATGGTGTTGGCAACCGAGTGATGAGTGCACATCAACATTGACCCTTGGTGCATTGACCACCGCGTTATTAGCCTAGGCATGCGCAGGGAGCGAGCGCTGTAGGTAAATCCTGAATGTTGCACGCGCGGCGTTGACGGGAAGACAGTCCATCGCCATGCGCAACGCGCGCCGTAGTCGGTGACGCCAAGAGACCTGCAGAAATAAAAACCGGGCGCTCGCGAGGACATACCGTTGCGATCAACACCGGCTCAACGGATGGCGGCACACTTTCGGCCGTGAGAGGAGGCGCTGAAAATGCCCGCACGGTGCTGGCGGATCGCCGCAACCGGCGGAGTCTGTGCTGTGCTGTGACGGGGCGGTTCCAGGATGTGGAGTCGCAGAGACCCTGGGGGCGACGGCTGCTAGGCCTTGGTCACGGCGGTGGTGCCTGCTCCGAACTCTCGACACGCCAAAGGCGGTATTTCCCTACGCACTCTGAAGGATTCGACGACCCGTTTTTCGCGCCAGGACGGCGATAATCAGCCCTATCAACCTTGCGTCTTCAATGACGTGCGTCGCCGACGATCCATCCCCCGGACGCGACCTGACAAGCGCGAAGGTGTCGCGCATTAGCACCTTTGACGGCTGTACCAACCGGATGCGCAAACATGTTGGCCTTTGCCAGGCCCGCAACCGCCCCTTCCCAGGCTCAGCCCGGAAGGCTTTTCCGCGGTGGACCCGATCTCGCGTGATACCAGGTTACGAGCCGGGCGCCAACTTACATACACGTGGCGATCTGTGTGAGAGTTCAATTCTTACTGACCAGGTCAGCTCTCGTTTTTACAGAGGCTGTCGGGCACGATGAAACATGAACTGGTTGTTACCTTTTCAACCCTTGGTGGCTCACGAGATATTGTCATTTCGTTAAAAGCCAAAATCGCGTTTGGCGCCGTTTGCGTCGGACTGGTGGGCGTGATCGCGGTGATGGGCGCCGCCCTCGTATCGACCTTATCATCGTTAACCGAGGCCAAGGCCCAGCTATCGGCCCTGCATAACGCTCCGTTAGCGCAGCAGGAGAAAAGCGGCGCCACAACGCCCCCGCAAGTTGAACTGGCCATCGCTGCGAATCCGATTGAGCCGATGCGATTGCCGCGAATCGAGGCCGTAGAAAACAACGTTCCCGCGCCTCGGCCTGTAAGCGTCCTCGCCCCTCCCGTGCCCCCAACACCTCGCCAGGCGGGAGAGCGAACGCTCATGCTCAATTTGATACCCAATGGCTCGCCCCTTAAAAAGGCGACCCGGATCAGCTCCTACTTTGGTAAACGCATGCACCCTATTTTGCATCGCCTACGTACTCATCGTGGTATCGATTTCGGGACAAAAACCGGTACACCCGTTTATGCGACAGCCAGCGGCGTTGTCGGTGAAGCCAAGAAAAATAGCCGTGGCTACGGTCAACAGATTGTCGTTCAACACGGTCTGGGGTTTTCCAGCCGCTATGCTCATCTGAGTCACCTGTCGGTGAAGTCAGGTGATCACGTCGCCAAAGGCGCCTTGCTCGGGCAGAGCGGAAATTCGGGGCGCAGCACCGGCCCCCACTTGCATTATGAAGTTCTGTATTGGGGGAAAAACCTTGATCCGCTCAATTTTGTCCGCTGGTCAAATGCCAACTTTATAGCCATTTTTACTGAAGAAAAGGGGGTCCCTTGGGCGTCTTTAAAAAAACAAAGTCAATGGTCTCAAATAGCCAGCTTACCATTCTCGCCGAAGGTTGTTCAGTGAAGGGCGAGCTGTGTGTGACAGGCAATATATTGGTCGCCGGTTTTGTGGAGGGCAAAGTGGCCTGCCAAAACAGCATTTCCATTGGCGTTTCCGGAGCTGTTCGCGGCACCGTGAGAGGCCGCGAGCTGGTGGTGTCGGGCATGTTGGAAGGCGATGTCTACGCCGAGGTCGTGGAAATTTTGGCCGGCGGCCGGATACAGGGGACCATTCAAGCCGAGCAACTGATTATCGAGCGTGGCGGCTTTTTCTCCGGCGCCTCTTCAGCGACCGCGAAAACCCAGGAGAAGAGCACGGCCCCCTTGCCTGAGGTGAGCCAAGCGGTGCTGCTGGAAAGCGACAACTCTTAAGCGCCGCTACCGTGGGTCAGCAGCCCGCTGATGCAGACGCCGGGGTCTTGCTCAGGGCTTTGGCGTGCCTGAGCGTCCCTCAGCAGAAAAAAGAGGAAGCCCAGGGCTCGCCCACAGGGACAGGTGGCGCTCAGTGCGCGCCTCAAGCTGAAGGTGATGGACGGCGGCGGCCAAAGTGGATCGAGAACGGTCCCTGGCTAAGGAATCGCCAGTAGCACAGGGACTATCAGATGGTTGCAGGGGGCGGCTTGCGCGGATACCGGCGGCCGTCGCAGCGGGGCATCCGTGGCGTGCTGGCGCCGTTCTGGTGTTCGACCGCTTAGTCCATAAGCGGTGCGGGTTCTTGAACCAGCCCGATCAACGGCGCCAAGAGCGTCGGCATCGTCAGCTGGGCAGGCCGCTGTCAGCCTCCATCAGGCCGGCGTCACGTTCAGCCTCTTCAATCAACAGGGCCACGCCCCGACTCAGCGGCAGCAGCGATTCATCCAACATGGCCAAAGCCTCCTGCACACTGTTGGCCACTTCCACAGACCCGCGTTGCGCCACCCACTGGTTCAATTCGGCGATGGCGGCGGCTAAGGCCCACTGGTTTCGACTCTGCAAAATCAGCAGGTCGGCGATTAGGGTCAATTTATTCATGACGTCCTCCGGCAGGGGGAAAGGTAATCCAGCATGAGTCACCCAAAAGATAAAACACGTCAGCGTTGAGACTCATCGAACACCTCAACCCACTCGCGGTAGTGTTCATGGAGCATCGATTGTGCGCTCCCCTCACTGACCGTGACGGCCTGGTCGTTGAGGGCCCATGAGGCCATATACGCCTCCAACCATTGCACTAGCGCCAGGCGCGGGTAAGGGCAGGGCAGCCAAGCGTCCAAAGCGTCAGCCAGGCTGTCGATCTGTCGGGGAATGATCAGGGGCACCGTGGTCATGGGCAGGCTCTTTTTTTCATGACAGCAGGACTGGGATCGAATGACGCGGCCTCTCTCGGTTCACAGTCTGCACATTTAAAGGACATCATGCTCACACGATCCAAGGGATCAAATCAGAGCCTAGGACACATCACGGCATTACCCACGAGCGCAACACTGCCTGTTCAATCTTCCGTTCCACCGCGCCGATACGTTTTGAGGCTAGATTCATTTGCGAGATACGTCGGATGGTAGTGAGGGCAGCCGCCGCCGCTCTGTCAGCATTCCCGGATTGTGCCGTAGGGAAATTCTGCCCGAGCGCCGTCACTTGCTGATGTGCTGGCCCGAGGCAGACCGACGTTGGTTTGCGGTGGCAATCACCCGGGCAAGGCTCGCCGACCTTGGCGGCTGCCCCCTGTAGAGATCACCCATCATCAGGCACAGCGCTGGATCGCCCGGCTGATGCGTAGCGTCCGCAGGAACAAAAAACTCGCCCTGGGCGCGAGAAGAGAGTCGATAAAAATAAGTTGTTGCACACACCGTCGATCGATCGATCGCTCGCAAGTCCTTGGCCGATTAATTTAAGGATTCGCCTACAGCCAACCTGGCGTGTCGGGAATTTAATCAGCCTATGTCAGATAATTGGTCCCTGACCATGCCTCGCACAGCGACGTGCACCAGGTGCGTGAGTGGTGTCCAGCAGCCGGACAGTGAAAGACAATAAAGCCTTGGGTCGGGTAATGGCTGGTAACGTGACTTCGGTCCCCCATGAGGCCCATGTGACTGACATCGGAGATGATTAATACGTACCGAATTTGTTCTAACTTCGAGGTCGACCGCCATGAAAAAACTGTCAGTGCTGCTGATCCTTTTGACTACCCAGACCGCCATGGCCGCCATGTCGATAGATATGACCGTGACCGGCACCATTGAGCCGCCTTCGTGCAGTATTGCCACGGGGGTAACTGACTTCAGTTTAGGCGCTATCTCCTTAGGCACGTTGAGCCGGACAGTCGAAACTCGATTGCCTGACCAGAACACGCCGCTCACGATTGTATGTGCGGGTCCGACCTTGGCGGGTATCTCCGCGACTGACAACCGGACTGGAACTGCCTCTTTTGTTAAGGATGTGCGTTTCGGGTTGGGCCTTGACAATGCGGGCAATAAAATAGGTTGGTATGAGTATGAAGTGGTCCCCAGCAGCATTATCCTCGACGGTGCGGCCGGTTTTGTTGCCACCAGCGCTAATAATGGGACCACATGGGCCAGCCCCTATCCTAACTACCTAGGGACTCAACCCAACTACATTGTCTCATTCAGTAAAATATCGGCGTCCGCTCCCGGGCCTTTCAGCACGATGAGTGGCACGATGAGACTTGCCCCGGCTATTGCTCCATACTCAACGCTGGATACCAGTGCTCAGATACAGATTGATGGCTTGGCCACGCTCACGTTGGTATATCTTTGACTTCATGTTATTGAGTCGCCAGGCAACGCCGGGCGTTAGCTCACTGCGCCCGCCGTCTGACGCTCGCTTGCGTGATCCACCGTCATTGGCCAGCACGTGTGGCTCGTCGGCATCAAGCCGGGGTAGTTCAAGTCAACGCAACAGTTGACCGGGTGCAAAAACGCTCAGTTCGAGATAATTCTACTGCCGGCGTTGCCAGGAGCTCAAATCGCCCCCACTTGACGTCAATGCGGACGAAATTCCCGTGAACGCGGATTTCACCGCCCCCCGGCGGGCGAAAATGCTCTCGCCCTTGTTCGATCTGGCTGGCTCGCGCCTCGTACACTAGCTGACTTGTGGGACTCGGGAGACTGCATCCCCATCACTCTCCCGTATCCGAGACACGTCCCCACGCTTTGTCGACATCCGATCGCCTGCCGAACCTGGCCAGCGTTTTCACGGTGTTCGTATGACGAGCCAACCATTGAAAGTGGTGGGTGGCTATGTCCTACCAGAATACGTCTCGCCCGGTTACGATATGGCGGGAAACGGCGGCAAGCCATGAAGTTGGTTTCCATGCATTCCCGCTTGCGAGCTCAACAAGCCTCGTAAAGGATTCGACTCCGCGACCATTATCCCAGCCACGAACGAACTCTCCTCGCATATCGGGCAAAACGTTTGCAGGGTATACCAACGCCAAAAGCGGAGTGGAAGGCGAGCAGCGCGGGTCGAGTGAAGTTTGATATGGCAGAACGCCAAGGAGGGGAAAAAATCCTCACACCACTAGGGCAATGGTGTGAGGCAATGTAACACTTGGTAAGGAGCGAGACAGGCTGGAAGTTCCACGCTAAAAGCCTTCCACGCGTGAGCTGCCACCCACAAGTAACTCTTCCAGCCCGTCTCTAGATGCGATTAAACGATAGGTTAACGAAATTTTCTGTAGGGGAAACCTGAAAACTTTTGATAGCCGGCTACGTCATCGAGGTGCTGCCGAATCCGAAGGACTTAGGCCTGCCTCTGGAACAGGGGTGAGCAGTGGGAGCGACTCGCGCACTATACCGGCGGACGGCTTTGGCGCTAGAAGGCCGCAGGAGAATCCGAAACAAGGTGTTTCTTACGGCAAATTTCGTAGGTGGATTTACGCCAACTTTGATCGTAAATTCTAGCTGACAAAACCTATCAAAAGGTAGCAATGATGTATGCACACTATTTAATGCCTTTGTTCTAGCAATCTCGGGGGGCCGATTCGCTTCAGCATCGACCACGGTGAACATCGGTGTAACGGGACCATACCGCCGCCGGCTTGCGCTGTTTCGCTTGGGAACGGTGGCGTTGTCAGCCTAGGCGCTATCAATGGTTGGGATATTAACCAATAATATGACGGCTCTTGAATCTTCAAACGGCCACTGGAAATGTCAGCTGTGCTAGCGAGACCCTCGCAGCGATTAGGTTTTTGTCGATAACAGAGCTGGATCGGTATTACCGGAAAAATGCGCAGTGTTGATAATGGCTGCACATAGGTCCGCAACCAACTGCAGCAAATATTAAATGCCATTTTTTCATCTGCGGATGGGAGCAGGCATCATTCGAAAAAGAGGAAGCCGACAAAACGCCAAGAAGGGCACCCTCCATACCACCAGGGCAATGGTGTGAGGTAATGTGCTTACTTCATCGCCGCCGGTGGACGATTGGTAGCTTGGTAGCAAATCGTTCAGAAAAAAGCCCGCTCCGTTTGACCGGGGCGGGCTAAGTATTGGCCTGATGTAGACAGTACATATGATCAACACAGTGTAGGAGATGAACACCGTGCTGCTGTCCACCCAGTGGCGATTAAGTTCTTGATAAGGGGGGTGTATGTCGGTAATTCCCTCAACAGCTGAGGGATGTTTCTGAACAAAAAATCCCAGGGCACAAGCGCCCGTGTTCGAAGGAAGGAGAGAGATTGGGCTTGGCCACGCTCACTTTGATATACCTTTGACCTCCTGTTAGCGAATCGTGGTCAGGCAACGCTGGGGCGATACCTCACCGGGCCCGCCGCCTGTCGCTTGCCTACATGACCCCACCGTCCTTGACCCGCGTGTGCTCTCGTCGGCACCACGCCGGAGTAGAGACCTACAAATCAACGCAACGGTGGACCCGGGTGCAAAACGCTCAGTGCAACAGCCCTCTACTGCCGACATTGCCAGGAGCTCAATCGCGCGGGTGCAAATGCTCTGGGTTTGGTTCGTTTGGTTCGAACAGGTCCGGTTCATAACTCGAACACTGGCTGACTAACTAGGACGCGTGAGCGGCATCCTCCTACCAATCTACCCGTGATACGCCCACCGACACTTCGAGCGCCACGACCGGAACACAGAACATCTGCACAGACGCCAGCGACGCCTCCTCATCCAGGCGCTCGTTGGCCTTCGGTTGGGCTAGGTGTCGGCCGATGTCAGCGGCATCAAAAAACTGCTCCCAAGCGCTCCTGCAGATGAGAAGGCAACGGGTTCGCTGCTCCGCTCGCGACGCATGACGCCGCCAACGGAAAAGAGATCGTGAGAAGATGGGCGAACAAGAGGTCGCCTAAGTCATTGAACCCGCGGTCGGGCTTGCCAGGTGCTTCACGTTTCCCCTGTGTCCCGGCCGCAGTGTATGGAGCTGATCTGCGGTTGTTTGGCTGGCACAAAGAACGGGACACCAGATCAGGAGTTAGATCCTAACTTCGAGCAATAGATTGGCCAACCCCTCGGGCCCCGCTTGAACGGTGTGTCGGCACCCGAGGGTTAAAACATATGAAAAAAATGACGGCTTAACAAAGGGAAGCGCTCAATTTGCGTGCGACCTCTGGCGCTTCCGGGAGGGCGTTTGTCAGTGACCCTCGAAAGTACCGCACGGAACTCCAGCGTGGGCGCAGGTAAGGTCTCCGATGCTAAGGACCGATGACTTTCACCTGGATGTTGAAAAAGAGCCAGGCCAGTTTTGAGATAGGCCAGATGTGGCACCAAAAAGCTGGAACGATATTTCAACGCGCCCCCAAATACCGTGCACTGCGATGCCACATCCGGCATTGATTGACAGGTGGGGAAAGGCTTGGGACGAGGGCTTTCGCGCAGCGGTACGCGCGCTTGCACATGGCTTGACACTCGGGACACCCGCACGGTGGAAAAGGTCGAACCTTCAGTGCCGGATGGCTTCTCCCGATCAAGACCTCGGGCGACAGACAAGCCAACCACAACCTGCTCATGCGCGTGGAGTGCTCAGCGGCCACCGTTCGCTTGCATCGTGATCGGCAGGACAAGCGAACAGCAGGCAGAACCCGCCGCCCGTCCTCCCGGCAGGGTGGCGACATCGGCGATGGCCTCCGCCTGCCGACCGGTTAGCGCCATAAGGGGGCTCGACGTGGGGCTGCCATTGGGCCCGCGTCGGGAGCGTGAGGCGGCAATACTCAATCCCCTCCACTGACGCTGGCGATAGGGCGGGTCGCGCCTGGGTTTTCACGTTTGACTCTGCGCTGATTTTTGCGGCGGACGTTCGCGCCGCCCCCCCTTATGCCACCGCGGGCCGCGGCTTAGTTACCCAGCGTTACTTCTCGGCCATCAGCAAAGCGATACGTGCGGGGCTGCCACCCAAACACGAGCTTAGACGCATCGGCCCCCTTCAAGACCTTGTCACCCTCTAACTGTGCGTTGTAATCCAGGCGCCAGACTTGAGCAAGGACCTCGCCGGGCGACACGGCGGTCTCGGTCGAAACAAAGGATTGTTTCAGCTCCGTACCGGCTTGGTCGCGGATAAGGATGTCACCGCTAATGCCGACAATTTTTGTGTTGCTATTGTTGGTGAACGACATTCCGATGTTGAAATGACCCAGTTTTTTTTCTTCAGCATATTCAAACGAGTCTACGGCTGGCGAGAGCGCGGTCTGCATTTCCTCGAGCAACTTGGCGTTGGCGGCATCGGTCTGCTGTTTGTTCAAGGCGGCGGCCTCCTGTTCTTCTTGCTGACGATTCCATTGCGCTTGGTATTCAAGCGCCTGGCCGATGCTGACGGAATCCGGCACCGCTGCCCCTGCTGCACGAGCCGTTTCAGCCCGCATCAAATACTCGCCGATCAGCTTTCTATCCGGCTCGGTTAATTGTTGAATATTTCCTTGAAGCTGCGAGTCTTGTTTCCAATCGCCAGTCATTGAAAGTTTATAGTCCTTGGGGTCTGAGCAGGCGGCGAGCAACAGGCAAGCCACCACGGTGCTGAGTAGTTTAAATTGCATTGATATCCCCTACGCTCATGTGGGCGGACGCGGAACTGCGAACGCGAGAGCCCTCAATTTGCAGTTTTGCATGCAATTGTGTCTGTAGGGTTTTCCCGATTTGAGGCAACGGGGAAGGAGTAGCTGAGGGGGGCGAACGCCGACAGGATGCAGAATGCGCTTGGCTGCGTTCTCCCTGCGAACAACAACGCGCCACCTACGCCACGGTGGAGCCATACCGTCTTGCCTGGCAAGCCTTCAGCACTGAGCGCACTGAGCACCTGCCGCTCCCTCGCCATCTGATCCACGCGAAAGCGCCAGGTGAGCCAATGGACCTGCAGCGGTGTGCTGTAGGAATTTACTTCAAGAAATGACCAGTCCCGCCGTTATGGTGAATGTGCCTGGCCTTTCTGGCCAAGCCATTTGCCCGGCGAGGTTTACCCAGATGAAATATGGATATTTTTGTGCTTGCCTGTTCTTGCTTAGCCCGCTCACTCATGCGCTCGAACCGACCAATGCATCCATTCGTTTTGAAGGCATCGTGACAGATCCGTCGTGTCAGATTACGCCGGCAGCGCTGCGGGTGGATGTGCGAAGACCAGAGTTACCCATTCACTTATTCGAGTGCCGCACCTCAGTTCACGCCTCGTTAGGGACCTCAACGAATACTCAGCGTTATTTGAAAAACCAGGTGCTCCGATCAGACACCCTCATCGCCTTGCCGAAACCGAAGGTCGCGCGCGAAAACATGGTGCTGACGCTGGATTATTTTTGAGCAAGGTCAGTGGTGAATCGGCCCTAGCCGTCCAGGTCTAAGCCAGGACTGAGCGCGGCACTGCAGATGAGGGGAGCTTGACTTTGGAGAAGGTAGGCCAGGCCAGGCTCAACTCCCCGCAGACGCTGTCACCGAGTAACGTCGCTGACACCCCAGCAGGCCTTGTTCATCGGCCAAGGACCGGAGGTTGGGTTATTGCCTCATGGCACGGCTATAACGATCGCTAGAGACGGATGCCTGCGGTGATCATGGCCGCACTGGTGCCCAGCAACACCAGCTCGGCGGCCACCGGGCCGAAATGCGCCCCCAACGATGGAATGATCGCTGGGGCGACCCCAAAACGGTTTAGCGGAATCTTGTCCTTGTAGTCACCGTGGTACCCTTGGATCAACCCACCGCTTAATTTCAGGTACACCGGATAGGTGTCACTGTCGTAACGCTTTCCCGCATACAAGTAGAACGAACGCTGACTGAAAGAATTCTTGAACGTCGACGCACCAAACAGTCGACCTGAGACTTCGTTGCGTTCCACACCCACTAATTCCTGGGTGTTATTGTGATCGGGGTCAGGCGAATAATGTCGGGTGTAAAGGCTGGTTTGCAGGAACCAAAAGCCCTTGCTCGGTTGTTGTTGTTGTTGTTGTTGTTGTTGTTGTTGTTGTTGTTGTTGTTGTGGGTCCTGCGCGAATGTCGGCGCGGATAACACGCACAGCAATAGGCCCCAGACTCGTCGTCGGTAAATATTAGACATTTTTCGAACCACTCTGCATGCATCCAGCACCCACGCTTAAAAAGAGATTCCAGAGGTGGGCCCGTAATGGAGATATTGAGGACGGCTACTAGCGTCGCTTCCAAACTTTTAGCAGATTGCAGGCGCTGCCCAAAAACAATAATCATCAAATTTCGACATTATTTATCAACCGTCCCTCACGTGCCTCCCTGTCTAGAGCTCTGCATTTGCCCAGTGCGTTCTTTACCGCACAAATCCATATTGTGATCCATTGGCCGTCGATGAAGGTCGGAGGAAACGAGGATCAGGCGACCCACGCGTTCATCCCCTTAGCTACTGACTGGATTCGCATAATTGGTCTCGCCAGGTGGTGCCGAAAAACTGGACAATGGCAGACACCGCTTACTTCCGCGGTTGCCCAAAACGGTGAGCTTGGCGGTGCGACGCCGATGGAAACGTCGCACCGCCCCAGAACATGCAAGAGTAGTATTGAGTGGATTACCCCATTCCTTCGCAGGGCAGAGCCTCACCAACGGGTCAACGGCTTTGGTGCTGGTCCTACACGTCGCTTTCGAGTCATCGCATTGAGCAGGGCGAGCGCGTGGCTGGCGTCCAACCAGTCCAGTTCCGATAACACACCGGAAGTAGATGAAAGAGCGCCATTGCGGTCAGACGCCATCTGCGATTGCGGTGCGGCCTGGCTGCCAGCCGCCATTCCCTTATCGATGGTCACTGGCTCGATCCCTCAGCATGGAAATAGCTTCAAAATGCATCCGAAAGCCCAGGGCGCATGTCACCGTAAACACATCAGAAAAACTCGTATCGGCATGGATTGACAGCATGCGCAAAAGACTGGTGCGCCGGTTGCCGGAGGCCCGTGTGAGCTGCGTTAAATCTTTGTATCGGGCAATGTGACCCAGCGCACCTTCCAAAAGGTCTGGACCGCTAGGGCGAAGGCAGTTTTGCAAATGTATCGCCAGCTCTTCGTCCGTAATGGACCCGGCGAATGGATCGACGTCCACTTCCCCAATTCCTTGTATTTGATTCATAGCGACCTCCTAAGGAGCGCGTCTAATGCCTTTAAATTCGGGCCTTGCGCGCATTTCCAATGTAGTCCATCAATCAAAACTCAATGCATCCAATCAACTCTTCAGCATTTTGCTACAGCACCCGCATGCTGGCTTTATTTACCCGCAGTACGACGGCGGCACGCAGGCCTTTCACCGACATCGGATATCCTCATTTGGTCGGGTTAAACACTGCCCGGACCTACCGTTCGATAACAGGCGTCGTATAGCAATTTCAACGTCTGGCTATTTTTCGTCTGTAGGGTATTCCTTCTTTCTCGTGGCGCTAGGGTAGCGCCAAGCGCGGTAAAACATTTCGCTCGAACAAACAACGGCGACGGATTAGCGAAGCACTGTTGCCGCGCTCAAAACATTCTGTCGAATCGAGGCCTGGAAGTCTGAGCGACGACAGGGCGGTGGAACGGCTCGAAGTAGGAGGCCCGGCTATACGCTCCGAGCGACGTCCCGATCGATGGCCGTCGAACGGACTCGCGTGGTTTGCGGCATTTCCCTACAGTCGCCTGCCCAGCACTGGCATTAAATGCGCCTAAGATACGAGGAGAATTCGGCATCCTTCCAAGCCGACATTCATTTGTCCCCAATGGATTATTGGAGGTCCACTCATCGCCATGAGGCAAGGCTGCGCCCCCATGAAGATCCGATATTTCTAATAGGCCAAGGTCACGGACCCATGGCTGCGCATGTGAGCGCGTGTAACTTTTCCATCTAGAGCCCTTGGAGCAAACAAATGAAAACCGGCCTCACCCTCGTCGCAGCTTTTTGTGGCCTTTTTTCTGCCGCCCCTCAAGCGGCTCAAACAGTCGACCTCACCCTTATTGGCCAACTGGTTCCCGTGGCCTGTGATATCAATCTGCTTGGGGGGGCGGAAGTTGACTACAATACGATTCCTTTCTCCGCACTCAGCAGCACCAGTGCGACCCCCATTACCCCGAGCATGGGCGGATCCGACCCGATAAAAACCATGACGGTGATCTGTGACGCACCGGCGCAGTTTGCGGTCAAGCTATTGGATAACCGAGCCTCGTCAGTAAATCCCGTCGCGCTCACAGGCGGTCTACCCGCCGGCACCTCGAGCGCCCAACTCTTTGGCCTAGGCCAGGATGGGGCGTCCACCAATATTGGCGCCTATATCGTAACGGCCAAAAGCACTGACCTGAGCGTGGATGGGGCGGCTGGTAAGATGATCGTCAGCTCTGATGCCGGCATCACCTGGGTCGACTCGACTGCCGGTCAGTTGCTCAATACCAGCACCTGGCGTATGTCTTGGACGCCCGTGGCAGCCGCCGCAGCCCCCACGCCGGTGGCGACCGTGAGCCAGGGCCTGACCCTTTCGGCCGGCATCATCCCCACCGCCAACCTGAATACCAGCAACGCCATTCCACTCAATGGCCTGATGACCTTGGAAGTGATTTACCTTTAATGGGGATCCGGCTAAAACAGCCGCTGGCCATCAAGCGTTCGGCGATCAGACCTGCACAGGGGCCTACGAACAGTAAGGATTTCCTGACAGAAACTCACGACGCCTTACGTTCTAATAGGCTGGAGGTTGCTGGCAAAGCAACGCCCTCACACTCATCCTCCCCCAGTGTGGGCGCCAGTAACCTCATTTAAACGACCGTGCGCGCGGCAATTCCCCGTTATCCTCCACAAGCGCCATCCATGCAAGCCTCTATCGACCCACCGCAACCGCGACGTCTGGGCGGTGAAAGGGGCGTTAGTTGAATAGCGACGCTTTACCCCCGCTTACGCTGACCATCAGTCAAGCCGTACGTTCACGAAAAGGGGGCATTTTCGCCAGAAAAATCCGTAACACTGCCCATCGCGATAACCAACAGCGTTGCGCCGCGCAACAGCACCCATGGTATTAAGCGCCGATAGTTGGGTACCGCAGCGGCCCAGCATTAATCGTCGTAGTTCCTTAATATCGACTTTTCTGACAATGACTAACGAGAACTTCGTCACCCCGAGTTCGTATCGTTTGATGATCGGGTTGTTGCTGCCGTTGAGGGAGGGCATGTCCAGTTGTAATTTCTGACGTTGGCTTACAGAAACTAATGATCTTGGACCTTTGAAAATATGCTGTAACAACTGCAGGGTTGCTTTGCTCCAGAGTCAGGTTTATTAATTAAAGGGAGCGCAACTATAATAAAATTCGGCAGCGATTACTGAAAAAATTTCCAGTAAAGCTGCGAAACATAATGATTACGGCCATTAAAATTTCTGTGTAGGGGTGGTCGACCTAAGATTATTCCTACACCGCTTTATCAAGAACACTCCAAAACATTAAACCGCGCGGCGCTCGAATAGCGCCATTGACGAGCCCACGATGCTGAGCTCTACCCGGTCTAAAACAGCAGCGCCAGTTCGGCCATTCCCCTGGGGTCGCTTGATTTTTCCTGATTGCGCTGTCGCACCGACCCTCTTATTTTTTGAGAAAACCACAGCAATGAGTATCGAACTAATTGTAATGGCGCTCTTCCTCTCCATCATCGCGGTCTTATATTCCATCGTCGGCTGGCGGCGGATTATCCAATGCATGAGTTCGTGGTTTCAACAAGGCTATTGGACAGACTATAACGCTATCGAGTTTTTGGCCTGGATGGCCAAAGCCTTAGTCATTATTCCCGGTTTGGTACTTGGCAAGGAAATATGGGAACTCCATTTTTTGACGCTTCTCACCTCATCGCTCCTGATCTGGGTAAGCATGCGAAAAATGCTGCCCACGCTGTTAGTGTTTAACACGCTGTGGATTGCCATCAGCTCGACCATTGTCGTGCGCAACCTGCTGTAGTCCCTGTTTGCACGTAAACCATCACGGACATAATGAGTGCCCATTTAGGAGTTTTGCTATGCGCAGAGTATTCGCGGAAATAGATCGCCAGACTGAGAACCTTCGGTCGCATGAAGCGTTCTTAATGATAAGCGATCTTTCAAGTGCTGAAGCCGTTCAGACGTTAAAGGGCTGGGGGCCGTTGTTTGTGCATTTGACGATGACCTTCCGAGATATAAATTTGATGTACAACCTCTATCCGGACCCCGCGAACGATCTTGAACGCGCCATCAACGCCCATGCCGCTGTTGATGCGACCCACTGGGAGATGCTGGTAACCGACTTGAACGCCCTCGGCGTGAGCGACGACGTTAAAAGCTATAAAGATGCAATGACTATCCTATGGTCGCAACCAGGACGGCCGATTCGTGACTATATCTATTGGGTGCTGCACAGGGCTCAACGCTGCGGCAGTTCACCCCTGTTGAAACTAACCGCAATGGAGTCCTGTGAAGCCACCGTAAAGACTTTTCTCACGCATACACGCCCTGTCCGCGCGCTATTTGAATCGGCCACCGGTGCAAAATTAAACTATTTTGGTGAGGGCCATATTGACAGTGAGGTAGATAACGCCATCAATTTGTCAATTTTTCAAGAGGTCGAGCTGGACCCGCAGACGTTGACCTTGGCACTGTGGATAGTCAACGCGCATTTCGACGATTTCAAAGTCTTCATTGGACACTTGTCGGGCCATCCACCCGAGGCCCAACAATCATGAACATAGGCGTTATTGGCGCCGGCCCTTCAGGCCTATGTGCGGCGAAAGAAATCAAAGAACACAATCCGTTGTCGACCATCACGGTCCTCGAAAAATCCAGAGCCTTGGGAGGGCTATTTTCCAGCGCCTATAAAGGGCTAACCATGGTCAACAACCCTTTGCTGGTGGGTTTCAGCGATTTTCTTGCGGAAGAAGCAGTCGATGATTTACAGATGTGGTCGGCTGAGCAGTACGTGTCGTACCTAAAACGCTATGCAGAGGCCAATGGCATTACCGAGCTCATTCAATATAACAGCCTGGTTCAGTCCGCACGCCTCATCGAGGGCAAGTGGCAGGTGAATGTGCTGGCCCCGACCGGTGAAAACGTACTGGAGTTTGACTACCTAGTCCTGTGCTGCAGCGCTAATGGACAGGCCAATCTTCCCTCACTGCCTAACCAGGCGGATTTTTCGGGTAAGATTATCCATAGCAGTGAAGTGCACGATCCGGCCGATTTTGCAAACGTGAATGTCGTATTTTTAGGGCTCGGGGAAACCGCCTCAGACCTGAGCTATTGCGCCACTGCGTATGCTCGCAGTACCACAGTGTCAGTGCGACGCTGGCCAGGATACTTTATCCCTCGGTATCATGATGGACGGCCTACCGATATTGACACTTCCAAAATTTACCATTGCTTGCCCAAAACCATCGACAGCAGCCGATTGTCATGTCTTTTTAAATTAAAACGAAAATTTGAATTGTCGGCGATTCGCTCCGAGACCGATAAAGAAATTCAAGCGCAAATAGATCGATTAAACAGCCACTGGCCAGCGACACGTCACCTGGGCCCCTTTCGCCGGATCACCACCAAAAACTGCAGTTTCATCCGGGCGGTTCTAAACGGCTCGGCCACATTAAAGCCTGAAATTGTTGAGCTCAGCGCCAATGCCGTTCACTTCAGTGACGGCACCTCGGTGCCCGCCGATGTCATTGTGTGCTGCACCGGCTATAAACAAAATCATGCCTTTCTACCGCAAGAGATAAGGGATCAAGTTCTCTCGCCGAATGCGCTCTATCGCTATATCTTTTTACCCGGTCACGAAAAACATTTGGCCTTTATAGGCTATGTGCGTCCGGCGGTAGGTGCGGTACCCGTGCTGGCTGAGTTGCAAAGCAGACTGCTTGCCCTGTTCCTCAACGGCGGCATGACCCTGCCCAACAAGGAGGCGATGCACGGTTCAATTATACAGCAGCAGGCTTGCGCGCGGCATCAGTTCCCGGTTGACTTCCCACGAGTTGGACACATTATCGACTACTATTCCTACATGCACAGCTTGGCCAAAGCGATCGGCGTCATGCCCAAGCAATGGCCGTTGTTGATATTTGATCCGCGACTCTGGTTTAAGATAAATTTCTCATTCTTATGCCCTGGGATGTTTCGCCTGTACGGTCCTGGTGCCAAACCCGGTCACGTCAAACCAATTATTAAGCGGTTACCCACGATGCCGGCCATTGTTCTGCTCATCGAGGCGTTCACGTATCTGTCCTGTCGAGTGCTGTCCTTGCTAGGTTTTAAGCGCTTCAAGATCATTCGCTGAATAACGGTTTTATCCCTTAGGCGCGATCGTAAATGACAGGCGTTTTTATGCCGCATCACTCGGGGCGTGTCAGGTCACTGACTCTTTCGGGTCTCTAAGCGGCGATGATTGAAGGATTACCCTACATAAACACACCAGCGTTTGTTATTTAATGCTTGCCAGAGACAGTTGGCAGAGCGCCGTGAACGGAGGCGCTTCATGGGGATGATGCTGCATGCAGTACTGCCAATCTGTCTCCCTCCTTGCCCCTCGCGCCGGACTTCACGCTCTTCGATCCGCTCTTCACTGCGCATTAGCGCTCTTCGTAAGCCCGCCCAGCATTGATCCTGCGCCGTTGGCCAGGGCATTGCCCGCCGCCCTTGCGACGCTTAAAGCCAGCCAGTGGAGCGACCTAGGGTGTAGGGCTAATCCAGCCTTTTCCGCCTGCCCGCTTGTAAGCCAATAGCGCATGCGAGGCCGCCGCCCCACACGTGGAAACGGGGTCAATGAGCGGGCAAAAAATAGGCGGTGCGCTTTGACCCAAAAACCGAAGCGGCCTGAAGAAAACACCTGTCCGCATCGAACGGACCACTCAGTCTCTTCAAGCCGGAATCACGGCCTTAGGGTTTTTTGTCCTTCGCCGACTTGATGGTGTTGACGAAAGAAGCCTGTGGGTTTTCCGTGCACGCTTGGACCACTCGCGGGGTTGTCGTGAGCGTGCCATCGACGTCCATGACGGCATCCACAGGTATCCCTGACTTGGTAAAACCCTCAACAAAAAAGACCGCACTGGGCCGGTACTCTTCATCCATTTCCAGGAAGTCTGAACACGTCCACTTGTCTACAGGTGTCTTGGGTGCTTTGGCCGCCAAAACACTTGAACTGATCAGAATGGCTAGAGCAGCAATAATCGCTCGCTTGGCTTGCATTGTATAACCTCGAGAGTGGGGAGTGAGCATTATAAAAGTGCGACGCCGGTGTCAGGCGCTCACGGGATTTACTATAGGTTAATATTAACTTTTGCGCGCCGTTTGCCGCGGCGAATTTATATAAGCTCCGACCCGCACGCTCGGCGTTTTAAACAGGCGGCAACCCTCTACCACTTTGCGGTTTTCCCTACAGACAGCGCCGGTAGATTTAAGGAACATGGGCAAGTTAAGTAAGCCCTGTTTAATGGTCTTGAATAGTAAGAGCATTACGTTTATTCAATGCAAGCGTGGCATCAGCAGCAACTTTCGCCCAGGCACCACTCGACGCACTGGCGGCGTCACACACCATCAGGCGCAGAAGCCTTCACGCCTTTGGGCGAGCGGACTAACGCCCACAACAGCTGGGCATTTTAGTGAGATGGGTATGAGTTTATTGATCCAAGCACTCACCGAGCTACGCCGACACTCTCGCATCCCGCTGCCAACAAGTGAAA
Organism: Pseudomonas sp. NPDC086251; assembly: GCF_044746405.1. Classification (NCBI taxonomy): domain Bacteria; kingdom Pseudomonadati; phylum Pseudomonadota; class Gammaproteobacteria; order Pseudomonadales; family Pseudomonadaceae; genus Pseudomonas; species Pseudomonas sp. NPDC086251. The sequence continues at coordinate 194,503 of NZ_JBIVBY010000005.1, read as the reverse complement.
TGGCGTTAATCAAACAATTGATGATTGAAGAGTTTCGTCATCTTGAAGCGTCCTGCGCGATGAACGAGATCGGAGGGCAGGAGCGCGAACAATTTGAGCGAACGAAAATACAGTTGCGGACTTTTTTCGACACTGATGATGTTCGGACCTGGGGTTGGTTGATCGAACTATTTCAGGCTGCGACGGAGTCGCCGGTGGCGAAACACCCGGAGGGTCAGTGAAGCCGCCGCACAGGCCACGCCTGCTTCTAACACGATAACCCGGGCTGATTGCATCGCGCGCGCGGCTCTCCGGTGGGAGGCAACTCGATGATTGAATCAGCATCTGCGTCGCATAAGAGAGTCGCACTATGCTCTGAGCTGAATGAGCTGACGCACGGTCCGCTTACAGCAACGTGTGCGCGCCGCTGAGTGATAAAGCGTGGCCGATGACCAGACCATTTTGGCCAAGCCATAAGCATTGACTTGCGTTCGGGCGAGCGCAGGGCGTCATGGACCTACGAACATGGACATCGACATAGTGGAACAGCGGCAGCTGAGTTATTTGGGCCGGTGTGTGTTTTTCGACCCATTTATCCTCTCCTGACGTATCAGTCTTTTTCTCGCTGTCGCTCGAAGAGCGAACATTCATTGATGTACATCGTCCCTTCTATCGCATGGCGATGGCCTTGCAACTGGGCTTTTTACGGATGACGAGCTGCTTTCCCAAGCGCGACGCGACCACCCCGCGTCGCTTTGGCGCCAGCTTTGGCCTGCAGCGTAAGTGGAGGAGACCGGGGAATTATTTTGTCGGCGTTGACAAGCACGATAAGGCGCGCCAAATCGTCGCATAAATGCCGCGGGTCAAGCCGGCCGGAAACAACCGTCGGCATCATCCATGGTGCCCGGGCTTCATTGGCAACCAATCGCTGGCCCTGCCGGATCAATAGCGGGTCGACGTCACGCCCTCCGTGGCGGGAAAAAGCCGGAAGGCTGATGGCGGCAGACTCGTTATCACGGCGCTGCCGCTCCCCCCCTGTGCGCCGCCTATCAGCGACTCACCGAGCGTCCTTCCTGGCCGCCCATGGGCGGCATGCCGGATTCGACTCACGCCCCCCCCCCGAACTGCTGTCGAGGTCTGCCGGTGGACTGCGGCTGTTTGCCTTTTCACTGCGGCGTGGCAAGCGGCCCTCTGGCCGACCCGCGTCATACCTCCCGACAGGCTGTGCTGGTTGGCATCGAGAGCGCTAATGAGCGGCTTGCGCTTGATACATCGGTCGATAGACCGTTAGGGCAGAAGGAAAGAAGCGCAACCGCCGGCGCTTCCGCACCGCCGCTGAACGCCCTCGGTATGAAGGACCCGATTTGATCGCTTGAAGGATTCCCCTACAGACCCCATGCTAAAACGCATGAACAATCAATACAGAATTGGAGATATATAGGCACGTATTAGCTTGGGCGAATTGAAAAAACAAATACCGTTCTTATGCGCAAAGACTGCTTGTTCGGCTTATTTTTCATGAGCATAGAAAAGGGAGTACCTATATGTTTCTGGTCGACAGTGGTGATGCAATTGGTGAGGAACAGTGTTTGGGAGAGCGTATCGCCGCACGTCACTTAGACAGGCTAAACGTACACAACTTTGACGATTGCCGAAATATCGGAAGCGGTCCCATTTTTATCATTGCCTCGGGTCCCTCGGCTAAAAATTTCCCCGTCGACCATTTTTCGCACATTCCCATGATTACCATGAATGGCGCCATTTCCGCCTTTACGAGTACGGCAGTTCGTCCGTACTTTTATGTGTGTTCGGACAAGAATTTTTCCACTCAACAGCCGGCGCTGTTCAACATGGCCATGCGCCTGAGTCAACGGGCCGCGTTATGGCAGGAGCATGTCGAGCTTGAGAAGCTGCAAACGAGAGGGGAACTATATTTTCTCTCCAAACCAGGAAAATCATCGCTTCGAAACTATGTGTTCCGTGATAAGGACCTGGTCCGATATCACTCGCTGTTAAGCGCGCGAAAAAATTCTCTGGGGTTTAGCAAGAATCTGCATGCCGGCTTTTTCGACGCGAGAACCGTCGCGTACGTGGCCCTTCAACTTTGCTACCACCTCGGCTTTAACGAGGTGTACTTGGTGGGCGTTGACCTTGACCAGCAATCGGGGCGTTTTTACGAGGATAGTAATTCATTAATTTCGCCCTGCGACATCCAGCGACACCTCCACTCCAGGATTTTGCCCTCCCTGCGTTTTATGGCAAAAAAAATCGTTGGCAAAGACTTCAAGGTCTACAACTTGTCCAAAAGTTCACGAATTCCGAATGATATTATCCCTTACAAAGATATCGCTACAATCTAGAGCACTATCGCTCATGGCTTTCAGCCAACTAGAACGACAACGCTCGGCAGGTTTTCACGCGCATAAAAAGGACGCGTCATCCATGAAACAACAGATCCCCCAGCTCACCATCGCCTTGATCATTTGCGCAACTGTGCTGTACCTGTTTGGTGCCTTCGATAAGAAGGAGATGAATTTCGCAACCGCTTACCATGAGGGCGGCTTCAAAAAACTGGGTGAAATCTCCGAACAGAGCGCGTTCTCAGACATTCAAATTTTGGTGGGCAGTCAGGAAATCTATTCGGGGAGCGCCGAAGAGATCATCGACATCTTGCAAGCATCGCTTAACGACGAGGGCCATCAAATCACCTGGCGCAAAGAATTAAGGGTCAGAGGAAAGTTTGGGGTCAGATGGACCGGCAGCGAAAATACCTTTGAATTGACGACGGACAAGATCGACCTTACCGCCACCCCAACGGCCCCCGTCGACGTTCCCGACACCATAAAATTGTTAACCGAGATGAGCGCTCAGTTAAAACGCAATCTGCCAACGTACGCGGACCAGACCCTGAGATTCAGCGCCACCTCCAAAGACGTGCTGCATTTCTAAAAAGCTCGACCGGTCGCTTTTACCCGCAGGGGATGACGCCGAGTGTTATGAGCCGTGCCGAGAAGGGGATGGCCGCCACGCATGTTTCCTGCAAGGCCCTGCCTGATCATGTGGGCAGCTAATAATCCGCCAAATTGTGGTGAGCCCTCTCAGAGTGCGAGCAATGGACCAGGAACTGGATAACAACTTGAAAGAGGCGTTAAGGCCGCTGTTGTGGACGGGCATTTTCCTGACGGTCTCAGCCATGCTCGGATTCGTTTGGATCTGGATATGAGTCCCTTGCCTTCGGCGCGCGCACGAGGTTAGCCGCCCCTTACCAGGCCCGAAGTGTGGGTCTCAGCCGGCAAGGGGGGGTAAAAACCGCCTTGCGTACGGCGCGGCCGTGTTTTTGGCACAGTACAGCTTCGGCACGACCTCGATCGGCATTGTGAGTCGCTGCAACATCAGGAGGTCAATACGGTGGAGCCGTTTGGCCGTCATCTACCAGGGGGGTGCCCGATGCTTGAACATGCCTATTGCTGGGGCGGGATTGTCGTCACTGCCATTGGCTTCTGTGCCTATTCAAATGGACATACTTCCCTAGGTTCGACGCTGTGGATCGTCTCAGCCGATCTGTACATGGCCATGGAACTGTTCCAGGCCTGGACGAGATCATGAGGGCGACACCGGTACACGCTAAGGGCCCCGACGTGCCAGGCCACGCTAATCGATAAGCGTGTCAGCCACTGCGGTACAAAGGCCCACAGCAGGTGGCCATCCCTGGCTAGTCGGGTGCCTGGAAATGCAGCTCAAACACCTGCCAGGAAAAGCAGGTCTCCGTCATCTGTCGAACAGGAGTCGCCTCTTCATCCGTCAGCAATATTTGATCCAGCTCATCGCGAAGGAGGAGGAAGATGTCACTGCCTTTGTGTAAACGAACAGCCGCCAGCGTCCAATGGTGCTTATTTACCAAGTACAGATTGAGCAATTCCCGGTAGGGTAGGGGCTTGTCTTGCTCCCAGATCGAGTGCTGGCCACGAAGGCGTTCGGCAAAGCAAAAAAGTTTGTATTCACCCAGGGCCAGTTGCGCGGCCTTGGGGTAAACACCGTCGCGCCGCAAACTGGGATCCTTATCCAGACGGTATTGATGCTTGTTAATAAGATTGGCCCACACTGAACGGTAGTTCATTGGCAATATCCCGGGCTGACGTGGTGGATACTCATCAAATCACGGGGGACACGCAATCCGGTATCGGGAAACCCTTCTTTTGCACCCCCGGCCGGCTGGCGGTGCCGCGCGACACCGCAACGTCTGGCTATCGCACGGGACTCCGAAGCAACTTGCGGCGCCGCTGCTCACGCGGTCTGCCGACTCCTCGCCTGTGGTTCAATAGCCGCGTTACTGGTCGAAAGGCAAATTTCTGTACGCAAGCGTTCACAGGACATCGGCCCTGTCTCTTCGAGCCGGCCGTGGGCCTCTTGGCCCGCACTATTTTGAGTGCGACGGTCACATGGCCCAAGGCCCAGGTCTTGCGCGTTTCGAACAACCAGCCAACACATCCGCCGGCGCATCACCACTCAGCCCACGCGGTCCGATCCGGCCTCAGTGCAACGGGCCCGGCAGAGCCTCGCCGAGTGGCGAATGCGCCTGAACGGTCAGTGATAGCGCCTGACTCCCGACGACCTGATCAACCGATACCCGTTTTCCTTCCCAACTGCCATCACCCCGTCTGACGGTTAGGCAATGTGCGGCTGCGGATCACGCTCGGCAAAATGCACGGCAAAGGCCACGCGCTGTTCGTGATTTTTCACCTGCAAACGCACAGGATAAGCTTCCAATCGATCCAGCTTGAGGTGAGCAATCTCCTCGCGAAGCAACAGCAGATAATCCTTTTCGTGCCGAAACGTACGCGCATAATTGAGCGTCCAGTGGTGCTTGTTGATCAGATAGAGTTGCAGGGCCTCAAGCGGCTTCAACGGCTCCCACGGCGCCAGCAGATCGTTGCCAAGGCGCTGGGCAAAGCATTTCAGCTTGTAAGGGCCCAGCGCCAGTAGCGCGGCACTGAATTCGAAATTGATGTCGAGGCTGTGCGAAGCTCGATGAAGAATGTCCATGTGTTTTTTAAAGAGTGCCGACCACTCCTGTTGATAATCCATCTGTACGGCCTCCTTGAGCCATTATTGTAGGAAAGCTGAGGGATGCTCCCGCGGCGCGCACACCGACAACCTGACCCGTGGTTGAACGCCACGGCCGCATCCATTTCTCTCCCGCGAGCGCGCTCCAGGGCAGGAGCGTCGAGGCTGCCGCGTGACGCTTGCGAGCACGCCCAAACAGTCCGTCACCCACCCCGACACGTTTATCGCTCGCTGACCTGCTCAACGCCTGCCTTGGACCCGCGCCAGCCCAGCAGCTGTTGCTTGAAACCATAACTGGCGATTTGGTAATAGGTAATCGCGCGGCCGATCAACGGATCGCTGGCAGTGGCCGGTGACTCGCGACTCTCGGTCAACGCGTCATCGTGACGCCGCAGCGCCCGGCGGGGACTGAGGATCGCCAGGTCCAGGCCGTCGAACAAGCCCAAATGCTGATAGTTGCCCACCACCACTCGCAGCGGCAGCTGATTATCCTGCAGCAGGTTACGACCGAAAAATGTCGACACATAATCCAGATTCAGCAGTCCCAGCAGCGTCGGTGCGAGGTCGATCTGGCTGGCCAGTTGTGCCGTTTCCCGGGCCTCGATCAACGCCGGTGCGTAGATGAACAAGGGAATCTGATAGTTGCTGATCGGCAAATCTTCTTTGCCGGCGCTACCGGCCGTATGGTCGGCGACGAAAACGAAGATGGTATGGTCGAACCAAGGTTTTTTACGTGCCTGCGCCAGAAATTGCCCAACGGCGTAATCGGTATATTTCACCGCGCCGTCGCGGCCGCTGCCGGATTTGATGTCGATCCGGTTGTCGGGATAGGTGTAAGGGCGATGGTTGGACGTGGTCATTACTTGCAGCAGAAACGGTTGCTGCTTAGCGTAGTCGGCGTCGGCCAGGTTCAGCGTTTGTTGGTAGAGGTCCTCATCCGCCATGCCCCAGGCATTTTTGAAGTGAATCTGCGATTCGTCGACGCTGCTCTGATCGACTACGCGATAACCGTTGCCGCTGAAGAAGGCATTCATATTATCAAAGTAACCGCGTCCGCCGTAAACGAACACGCTGTCGTACCCCACGGCGGTAAGTTGCTGCCCCAGGCTGGCAAAACCGCTCTCGCGTCCCACCCGCTTAACGATCGAACGCCCCGGTGTTGGCGGGATCGCCAAGGTGATGGCTTCCAGACCGCGATCCGTGCGAGTGCCGGTGGCGTAGAAATTGTTGAAGTACAGGCTTTGGTTGCGCAGGGCATCAAGATTCGGCGTCAGGTTACGTTCGTCACCGTTGCTGCCCATGTATTTGGCGCTCAAACTTTCGATGGTGACCAGAATGATGTTGGGCTTACGCTCGACGCCGGGATTATCGATTGCCCGGCGGATATCCTGCGGGTCCTCGCCGATAAACCGAGCATTGGGCTCACTCAATTCGGCGCGAATCTGTTGCGCAACGACCGCTGCCGGCAGCGTGCTGTAGAACTGCGGATAATCCAGTTCGTTATTGCGGAACGCCGCGAAAAATTGATACGGGCCATTGCTCGCCAGTTCGTTTTGATAGGCATTGCCGCCCCGGGCACGGGGGGCGTCCTGGCTGAGCAGTTGCGTGCTGGCACCGGCAACGACCAGCAGCCCCAGCGCAGTCAAAAGACGCCCGCGCAACGATGGCAACGGTGCTTGTACGGCCGCGATGAAAGGCTGGCGCAAAGCGATACCCAAGGCCACGGTCACCATCGCGACCATGCTCAGCAGCGTGCCGATTGGGTACGACTCAAGCAGGTTATTCAACACCTCGTCGGAATACACCAGGTAGTCGACGGCGATGAAATTGAAGCGCACCCCGAACTCATCCCAGAATAGCCACTCGGCGACTGAGGTGAACAACATCGCGAACAGACTGACGCCCAGCAGCGCCTGCAGAAACCAACGGTGACCCCTACGACGCCACAGGGCTGGCGGGCACAGCACCAGGTAAAGCCCCATCGGCAGCGCCGCGTAGGCGATAAAGCCCAGGTCATAAAGGAAACCAATACCGAAGACCGGGAGGAATGCGCTATCGAACGCATGCCCATGGGTAAGGATCAGCAGCCCGCGAGTGGCGAAAAAAATGATCAGCCAAGCGCCGCTTATCAGCAACAAAAAGCGCATTGGCGCCGTCTTGATATGGTCCACGGTCTTTTCCTTATGTGATGTGAAACGACTGGCCCCGGCTTATGGTCGTCATCCGCCAGCGCGGCGGGACGAAGGCGTGAAAGCGACCCACGAGCGATGCTCAGAACAGCGCGTATTAGACGTGAGGCGTTCGGCACGCGACTGTAGGGAAATACCCCAAAAAGCGCGAATGCGTCGACCACTGCGCCCTTGGACTGCATTGGGGTTGCGAAGATCACGCCTGCACGGCCAGTCCGATGGACGCCGTCTAAACAGCGACTCAGCAACCGGTTTCGTTTTCAAGGGCTGAGGTAACCGAGGACGCGCGGGGGCCGGCGCATCTTTCGGCTTGAATGAATGGCGAGTATTTTAATAGGGGGCTCGGTAGCACAGAGCGTCAGCAATAGCGCGTGGAACAGCCATGCCAGTCACTGGTGCATCGCCAACCGAGTCAGAAGCGCTTCGTGGCGCCTGCCAATGACGCCTGCGCTGCCAGCCTTGCCGGAAAGACGGAGAATGCGATGGACAACCGGGCCCGCATCGTCATTATGCTCAAGCTGCTCAATAAGTCTCAGTTGATCTTGGACGCCACCGCTGAGGAGCTGAGCACCTGGGAGAGCGGGTTACGCCGTCGACGTCGCGAATAAAATTCAGGTCGCCTCGACGAGCATGGCCACTGATCTTGCGGTCAGTCGACGCCACCTTATCGAGGCCGTAACCAGCCTCAGCCCGCTTGAAGCCGACGAAGACATTACTGTCCCTCACTGACGTTAGGTGGGTGTGAGGTCCCAGCGGGACCCCTTTCCCCATGGCGGTCACGCAATGGCTAAAGTGCTCGCCCGCACTGCTGGAGGCCAGGAAGACGGCGTGTGAGGGCTCAGCGCCTGGGCCTTACGGTGGTATGGCCAAAACCGCTGGTCCTGGCGATTGGTCCAGACGATCCGGCGCTTCCCCTCGGCGAATCAAGCGCCACTCTTTTAGATTACTGATGGGTGCCCGGTAGTAGTTCAAAGGTCGGGGTAAACGAGGTAATCGCCGCCATCAACAGTTCGAAGGGTTTACGATCGCCTTCGAAGGTGGCTTTGCCGGCTGCAATAAGTTGATCAAAACCGGTTTTCCTGGCCATCACGCCTTCCAGATCAGAGCGATCAAGGGTGATCGTGAGGTTGGCATCTTTCGCCTGTTGCCCCTTGATCGTGGTCAGTGTCGAGTTGCTCAACTCCACCACAAACTGTTCGCCGTTGTCGGGCGTCTTGAGATTCAAGACGAAATGTTGATCCGCAACTTTGCTGCCGTCCAGGGCGATGCCAAGGTACTCCAACCACAACTCGGTACTCATGGCGCGGATCATGTCGGGGCCGGTGGTTTTTGGCGGTATACCCTTTGGCATGCCGTGGCGTAACTCATACGCCGCCGCAAGGAAACTGTTGCGCACGCCGGCACTTTCCTTCTGATAGCCGACCTGCTCATAAACGTCCGCCAGCAGATCTTTGGCCTCGCTGTTTTTGGGTTCGGCATACACCAGCTTATTCAGAATTTCGTAAGCTTCGCGGTATTTGCCTTGATCGAACAAGGATTTGCCCTTGGCCATGATCTTGTCTGCGCCACCCATCATTTCCACGTACAGCGGTGCCGAATCTTTCGGAGACAGCGGCATCAGCGTCGCCGGGTTGGCATCCCAGTAACCCAGGTAGCGGTTGATCACGGCACGGCTGTTGTGCTCTTCCGAACCGTGGTAGCTATGGGTCGCCCAATTGTTTTTCAGGCTTTCGGGCAATTTGTAGACGTTTTGAATCTCATTGATGGTGACGCCCTGATTAGCGGCGTGCAGTACGGCATTGTTCAGGTTGGCGTAGGCATCGCGTTGCGCACGCATGACGTCCTGAATCCGCTCATTGCCCCAACGTGGCCAACTGTGGGCGGCGAACATGACATCGGCCTGCTGCCCATAGCGATACAAGGCGTTATTGATGTTCTTCGACCAGACCAGTGGATCACGTACCAAAGCACCGCGCAGGGTGTAAATGTTATGGACAGTACCGACGATCGCTATCCGCCACAGGGGCTACGCAACGGGGTGGGCATGTCGGCCTGATAAACCGTCAACGGGTGCACGCAACCTGAGCTTTATAACCACTGGACGTCCAGTTGTCACTCCAGGTTCCTGTGGTCATGTTAATGACACGATTTTGGTTGGAGAAGTTTGGGGGGGCATTGGTGAAATAATTTTGGGTGCCCCCTCCACATCTCCCATTTCCGAGCGGCCAGTTATGCAGCGAACACATGTCTTCGTTGTATTGTGATCCATTGGCGGTATCGGCCGTAGTGGCGTCGATAAATAAATGCTCCAATTCAGCCTGGGACGGCAGGCGCCCGCCGAGGCTCTGGCAGTAGCTGCCGGCCTCCTCCCAAGTTCGCATCGCCGTGTCCGGCTGCAGGTAATTGTCCGTATCGCCCACCACCGATACAACGCTTGACGGTACCACCAGCCCGGCTCGTGGCGCGCCACTCTGCGCCACCGGGGTGATACTCACGCTCACGTTGTTGCCCATGTCGGCGCTCACCAAACGGTAGTTATTGGATGTCGCCCCGGCAATTGGCGCGCCGGCGCGCAGCCACTGGATTGTACTAGCTCCTTCCTGATCCCCGTCGGCATCGCTGTAGCTGTAGCTGCTGGTCAGCACCTGGCCAACAATCGGACTGCCGCTGAGGCTTACCGCGCTGGCGACCGGTGCCGCGCCAGGCAGGTCCCAAGGCGCTGTGGCCGCCGGGCCGGTATTGTCGAAAACATCAATGGCGACCGCGCTGACCGTGCCGCTGAGTTGCGTTGCCGACGCTTCCACCGTCCAGTGCCCCGTGCCATCGGCCACCACCGCGCTGCTGCTCGCATCCGGCCAAGTTACCCGCACCGTGTTGCTAGCTTCAGTCTGCCCGGCCGCTTCCGGCTTGTTGTCCTGGTTGCTGTCGGTCACCGTCAGGGTGGGTGCCGCCGGCGCGTTAGTGTCGGGGGTTTGCTGAATTTGCAGGGCGTAATGGGCGCTACCCACGACCACCCCATTGAGGGTTTGCGTGGCGGTCGAGGTCAAGCTCTGGGTGCTGGCGCCGGGCGGGACGGTGATCACCCCGCTGTCGGCATCGATGCTCACCGCGGCGCTGGCGCTGCGGGCCGAACTGGCCAGGCTGTAGCTGATCACGGCACCGGCTCGCACGCCTTGCAGCGCCGGGCTGTTCTCGGTCAGCGCCGCAGGCGCGCCGAGCGGCGGGGCTTGCAGGACCAACTCGTTGCTGGCGAAGACAAATGGCGTGTCCATGGGTTTTTCTTTTTGCTTGTAGTCGAGCACCACGTTGTAGTCGCGCTGGACAAAGTCCTGACGCGCCTGCGCCAGTGGCCGCAACGCCGAGCTGTCGCTGGCGTTGAGCTGATGGGCCAGTTCCCGATCGAAGCTCCAGTTGAGGCTCAACCCCACTTCCCAGGAGATGTCGCCATGCTGGATCTTCTGATGCTCGGCGGTGAAACCGAGCAGCGGAATCGGCTGCCAACGCAAGCCCAGCCCATAACCCCGGGGGGCTTTTTCCAGCTGCCCGCCGCCGAACACGTCGACGCCCTCGCCGTACCACTGGAAGTAGCGGGCGGTGGCGGCCAGTTGTGGCACACCGGGAATCAACGCCTCGCCGCGTGCGTCCCAACCTTTGGCCGCCCGCTCGTATAGGTCAAAGCGTTCCGGATCGCTGTTGAGGTGTTTCTCGTGCGAGCGTTTCCAGTCGCTCAGCGGCACATAGGCGTTGGCGGCCAGCCGCGCGCCATTGGTCCAGGCCTCGACACCGAGACCGGCGCGGTTGTGGTCACGGCTGAAGTCCTGGTCGAGAAAGACGTTACTGCCCAGCATGAGGTCGGGGGTAAGCTGCTGGCGGTAGCCCAGGCCGAGGTTGCCAATATAGCGTTCGTCGAAGCGCCGTCCACCCAGCTGGGAGAACAGAATGCTCTGCGAATCTTCCAGCCACGGGTGGAGGTAATCGAACTCGAGCTCAACGTTCTCCGTCTCGCTGTTGATGCGCACCCCGACCTTGGCCCGGCCGTGGCGACCGAGCAGGTCTTCGGCGCCTTGGGACAACGAGCCACTGGCTTGCCCGGCGGCTTGCTTGGCGAGCACACCGCCGACGCCGGCACCCTGGTCTTGGGCCGCGCCGTAACTTTGTGCCGCCTGTGAGACATTCTGCGCCAGACGCTGTTCGAAGGCCTGTGCTTCGCTGTCGGCCAAGGAGTCAGTTCCCGCAGTGGGCGCCAACGGTGCTGGCAACACCACTTGCCCGCCGGGCTTGAGGTGCGCCAGCGTGCCCAGCACCTGAGTATTGAGCCGGGTCAGCTCGCGTTCGGAGCGATTGCTGCGCAGGGCCAACTGCGCCAGGCTCTCGCGCGGTTGCAGGGTGTGCAGCACATACCCGGGGTACAAGGCGGCTTCGCCGGTCGCCGCTTTGGGCACCAACCAAACCTGCTCCGACCACCCGGCGCTAACCATCTGCTGGCGCAAGCGCGACAGGCTCGACGCGTCCACGTCAAAGCGTCGCGCCACGGCGGCCAGGTCCTCTCCCTGCGGGATGTACAGCAGATACACTGCGTCCGGCGCGACGGCCGTGTTGCTGGTCGGTGGGCGCTCAAGCTGCGCCGCCATCGCCAGAGGCACCGCCAGCAGCTCATACCCATAGAACGCTAGCAGAACGCTGGCGGTCAGCGAGCGCAAACGTTGACGCCGCGCCCAATCGGCGGGCCTTTCGCCGTGTGACACTCGAGTGGCACTGGGCCTGCCCGACAGAGGAAAGGGATTGAGGTCGCTGACGCGCATGCATATTCCTTGGTATGAATCTAAGGTCGCTAAACGGGAGGTGAACGGCACCATGGGCGCGCAGCTGGCGAGCGAGCGCCGCGCCAAACCGCGACGGATGGCTCAGGTGCGGTGTCAGCAAGGCGAAGTCGACGCCCAGCTCAGGCGGCGCGCACGATTAAAGCAGGGGGCGCACTGTAAGGAGTCGAGGGCGAAAAGAGATAATCAAAAAGTATTTTTAAATATCAAGTGCTTGATTTTTAAATGATTTACGTTGTGAAAAGGCCGGCATGAAGGCCATGGGGTTGGGCGCGATTAAGGGTCCGCGTCCCGGAGTGCCAGGGCTCAGATTCGCGGTGAATCAAGGGTTGGCGCTGCCGGGGAAAATGGCGACAGTCAGCGCACGTGTAAATAGTTGGCCCTGGACGCCGTTACACACGCCTCAGACCTGATAACCAGCTCAAGACTTCACGGCCAAGGGGCGACGGATTTTAGTCGACGCAATCCCATGAAAGTGTCCAAAGCGATCGCCTACAGGGCGAGGTCGCAACAGCGCCAAAGCATCTCGGCGTCGTGGCTCTTTTTCAGCTAAACGCCAGTTTGCGATCGACTGTACACGGCGCTCGGGGCTATTTGAGTTGGCTTAACAAAAGGGACGAGCGTATGAAGGGACACGGCCTTGCCCGCCTTCCAAGATGAAGCATTCGGCTCTGGTTGGTGTCGTCAAGCAGGCCGTCGGTTTGCAACACTCACAACACTAAGGAACCGCCACACCGGTATCCAGCTCAAAGAACGCCTGCCCCTGAAAGGGCGTGACGTCTCGAATTTTCAACCGATCACTTTTTAAGTAAGCATTGATTTCGACCCGCACCGAGAAGGCCTGGCCCTCCAGACGAGTGCCATTCTGGGCCAACGGTACCACGTAGTATCCAGGTGCCATTTTCACGCTGCCAGCGCCATGATCCGCCATCGCTGCGCCGCTGAGCACGCGGCCAAGGTTTACTGGCCGCCCGTCTACCAAGGCATCCTTGGCGATTAAATTAAAGGTTCCATCCTCGCCCATTTTAAAGGTGTCCGGGTCGGCGGCTGTACCTCGAAACAGGATGGCCATGCGGGTGGGAGCCGGACATGTGACGTTCAACTGAATGAAACGCTGGCCTACCGATGCGCGGCCTGATTCGGAGGCCGCCGCTAACTCATACGGGTTGAAGTGGCCGAAGTTTTGCACCGACTGACTGCTTTGTAACTGACACTCCGCGGCGAATGCCGGCGGCAGCGAGCACACCAGAACCATTAAATTCAGCGCGAACAGCGATCGACATTGCACGTTAAATACTCCATTGGATTCATCAGGCAATGGATGCCCAAGGTGGCATTTCGCCTTACCCCTCGAGCACCTTTTTCCGCTAACGCTCACCAAGCGACTGACCTCAGTCGCTCGTGTTTCTGGGCTGTTCATCGGCATCTAGGGACCAGGGGGCGTGACTTTGGACGTAGGGGTAGCGCGGCCTTGCGCGAGGCACACGGCCGGGACCTGCTCGAATAAGCCCTCGGTGTTACCTTGTGCCTCCACATGGAAGGTCACGTGACAATCCCCGCCGCCCCGAAGGCTTACGTGCAAGTCACCTTGGCTGATGTCGTTCAGATAAATTTTGCCTTCGTCCAATACCACCGTCACAAATTGTTCAGCGCTATCAAACACCGCCGCGCCTTTGGGTAATGGCTTACCGTCACTGTCGGTCACCGTCAGCAGTACGCGCCGCACCTTGGAGACATCAAACTTCAGGTAATTCACCGAGCCTCGACCTGCCGCAATACGTTTGTAACCGTTATCTATATCGGCATTGCGCGGCAGGGTATAACTCACGACCTCAACCTGGCTGTCACTGAACGCCGGAAGCCGGGCTAACACCGCTTGGCCGCTGCTGTCGGTCCAGACCGGACCGTTGCTACTGATCAGTTTGACGCCCGCCGCGTCGCCAACCGAAACGATCCCGAAGGTGTCTTGAATCTGATACGGCGAAGCAGTCAAACCAGTGGCATGCAGCACGAGGGCGCCACTGCCACCCACGTTATAGTTGCTGCTGTGGGCACCGTTGTCGGTATAGCCGGCACTGACCTGTGCGTAGTACGGCAGTGCGGATACGTTGCCTCCCAATGTCACGTCCCGATCACTGCCGCTCCCCAACTGCTGGCCCATTGTCAGGCTGTAATTGAGCATGTCGTTGACCGTCTCGTTATAGGTGGTTCCCACCTGCTGCTGCTCGGCGCTGGTACGACTGGCATAGGTGCGCAGGCTGCGACTTGATCCCAAGGGAATGGTGAAACTCAAGTAAGCCGAATTGGGAATATCTCCGCTGATATCATGTTGCACACTGGCATTGATGGAAACGCCGGCGATGGTGTTGCCCCACGATAACGACATGGTGCGGTCCCACGCATTATCGTGATTGAGCGACTGCATAAAATTCATGCCGAAGCCCCCGTAGGTTGGCGAACTCCAGCTCGCGCCGACGTTGAACTGGGTCCGTTCATCGCCGGCAAAGTCTTCCTGCTCCTGGGTGGATTGCACCGAGTCCATCAGGGCGCGATAGCCAGACGTTTGGCGCGTCACGGAGCCATTGACCGAGAATCTTTCGGTCAAGCGCGAACTGAGCATCAAGCTGCCTTCCACGCCGCTTTTGCCCAATGCTTGCGCCTGCGATACGGTCGTGCTCAAGCTCAAGCGGGTATCCTGGCTGAGCACATGATCGGCTATTGCACCAATGGCGTTATAGTCCTGTGCGACCATGACGCCAGCAGAGAGCTTGTCGCTTGCGCTGATCAACCAGTCGTCACCCGCCGACACCACCATCGGCTCCTCGAGTCCAGAGGTGTCATTGATGTTGCGCACCTTGCCGACCGCTACCGATAATCCATTTGTGGTCAGTTCAACCTGGTGTAACGACGCGGCGGGCAAGCTGAACGTGTTTCGCGAGTTATCCGACTCAAACACCGTGACATCGACATTGGCGTTACCCCGCAGCAGGGGCACGTTGGTCAGTTGAAAGGGGCCGGCGGGAACCACCGTGGAATAAATCAGGATACCATCTTGCTTGACTTCCACCCTCGCTTGCGGGGTGTTAGCGATTCCGTCGATGGTGATCCCACCTGACGCTTGAGCGCGCAACGCGCTGTCAGGCACAACTTGCACGCCGGTGATGGACGCGCCGGGCAACACCGCATTGAACAGATTGAGCTGGCCGACTTGCAGCACCGACTTGAAGGGCACAAAACTGTGCTCGGCGTAGGTGTACAGCTGATCGGTATTGCGCTTGCCATTTTGATCGGTGAAGGTTTGGCGGCTTCGCACGCTCCAGTCGCCCAAATTCAATCCGAGCTCGGTATTGACCGACGTAAAGTCGCTAGTGGTGCCCGAAAACTGCGATTGGGTTTTGAGGGCGTCGTAGTTGAGGATCGCGGCCATACCGCCGGAACTGTAGCCCGAAAAATCTTGCTCAAATGGCTTGAGGGCGTTCGATGGAACGGCTAGACGTACTTCTTCCTTGTTCGGTCGCAAGTCCACATCGGTTTGTGGATATAGCGCCATAAAATCGAAACAGGGGCTGGCTTCGGAAAGGTCAATACTGCTCACCGCCGTATTCCCCGGAATGTCAGCCCAGGTCGAAAACGCGCCCGTGGACGCTTTTAAGGCGGTGTCCAGCGAGGCCATAAGCGCCGCTTCAGCGTCGGCCATCTGACCTGCCGCCGTCTGTCCTTGGCGGTCACCAGCACTGGGAAGAGTCGGCGGGCGGTCTATGGGAAGGAGCAACCCTGCCTTATCCGCGAGGCGCCGGTCAAAGCACAGCTGGCCCTGCGTATCAAAATGGACTGGTACCGAGCCCAGATTATCACCGTTCACAAACAAGGTGACTTTGTGCAGACCCGGCAAAAAGCGGGCTCTGTCGTTAAACATGGCCGCCAGCTTAGGGTCGATCCCGCGGCTAATCAGCGTGTCGATGTCAAACACCACACCGGTATCGGACGTTTGCCCAGCCGATTCATTTTTTGACCGCTGCGCGAGCGCCGTGGCGGGTACCCCCGCAGGGGACACGGTCGCCCCTGACGCGGAAGGCGCGGTGGATGTGACCTCAATGGAGTCCAGCGGAGCCACCGGCACCGATACCACCGCACTGGTGGTCATCGCGGTCGCGGCGGATACCCCGGTTAGGCCAGGGATTCGCGTCACGGCCGTAAGGGGTGCGGTCGGCTGGGCAGTGGAAGACGCCTCACTGTCGGCGCTCGGCGGGTCCGTCGCCTCCCTGGGCAGGACCGCGGTAGCCGCCGACAACGCGGGCAACGCTGACGCCGCAAGTTCGCCCTGGGGCGTGCCTTCAACGGAGCGATCAGGATCAGCGGCTGATATCGGCTCGCCTACGGCCAATGAACTGGCCAACATCAGCGGAATAAACAATCCAGGAACTATCGGATGGAACAACCGCGTAACGCGCATAAAAGTAGTCCATCACAGTGGGTTAATGGATACCACAGGGACGGTGGCTTACTTCGATGTGCAAGAACTCAACGGTGTGTCGAACTGATTTAAGGCATACCCGTAGACACTGGCGGGGTGAATGCGCATGGACGTCGCGTTGCTAATCATATGGCCCAGTTGAAATTCATGACGCGTATTGGGCAGGATATAAGCCTTGCTAAACTTGATCTCTTCGGCCACCGGCTGCAGGGAGCCGGAAAGGGCCAAGCGCACGACATAGGGACTGTCGTTAGTGACGTGTAACGTGTCACCGCACAAGGACCACTTTAAAAACTTCCACGGCGCCGCCTCTATTTTTAAACCTTTCGGTGAAATAATGACGGGCAAGTTCTGCCGAAAGGTGACCCCCACACTGTTAGGCACTTTATATTGCACCGTGGGAATGCCTTCAAAGGTCACCCGCATCAACCGCTGCACGGCGAACGGCTGTTTATTTTGCAGAATAAACCGCACGGCCTGGCTTTCCCCGGCTTCGACGCGAGCGACGGGGGGCGACACCACGAGCAACAGCTCAGGGTCTTCAGGAATGGTCTCCAGTGAGGTATACAGCAAGGCGGCGTGTTTATCGGTGTTGGTCACATTCATGGTGGCTTCGCCTTGGTCTTCGCTAATCAACACGACGGAAGAGGCAGGCTTCATACCCGAGGAAAACGAGGGGCCAGCAAATAACAAACCAAACATGAGTACTGCACACGCTGCACCGGTTTTATGGTTGGCACCCATCGCCATAATAGAAGTCCTCACATGAAAAAAAGAAACACCCTGATATTGATGTCGATGAGGCAATGCCCGATGGGCTTTACCGTGCAGACGTATTTGTCATTCAATTGGCAGGCGTAAGGTTCCAGACCCCATTCCCGTTTGACTTGCCCCGTTGTCACGCTGGCGTGGCCTTGTTCGTCCGAGCAGTGCTGGCTTAATCATCAGGGTCTGTCCTTATCCATTCATTGCCGCTGCGCCTCAGGTTGCGTAAGGTTTTCCCTCTTTTGGGGAATGCTGAATGGATGGGGGCGGCCAGCGAAGCGATCCTCACCCCCAGCGGCTGCCGGTTGAGCAACCGACCGACCTGTGCAGGCACTGAAGACACGCAGAAAGCCTTGGGGGATTTTGACGCAGGCGTAACCGAAAGCCGATGCGCCATCCTCTCGAATTGAGGGCTTTGACGACAGATTAGTAGCTTAGCGGCCTGATGGCCTTTGACTTCAAAGGCCATCAGACCGCTCAACCGTTTGAGGCGCCGCTCCCGCGGCGCTAGGCATCGAGCGACGATCCAGCCGAACAGATCAGGCGCGCCGGTTGGCCGAGAGGAGAAGACAACTTTGTAGGGTATTAATTTTATCAGCGTAGGGAAAAACTGACGAATGACGTCTATTTTTGAGACGCACGTCCTTGTTGATTTGGCTAAGTAAAGTTTCTATGAGGACGTGGGGGGCAACAGGACATACTCACAAGGAAGCTACGATGAATCGAACAATAAAAATATCCCGAGGAGCCCCGTCCATCACCGCTGAGGAGTTGGCGATTCAACTGGAAACTTGTCTTCGCCAAAGTGATACACAGCTGATGAGCCGCGTGGCGCGCGCCATGGTGCAATCGCACTTTCCTGAGATCTATGGAGAGACGATTAAGCCTCGTAAACCTTCCAGCCCACTGCGATTTAAGCGCGTGGCTTGGCGATACTCGCCGCGTCTCGCCTTGCGCGTTCCGCCACAATTGAGATGCCTTGCAATCGTGTGGATGATCAGTGCGGCCCTCTGTTCCGAGAGTGATCGGTATTTTTTTCAGCGGGTGGCAGATCCACGCTACCAGGCCTCGTTTATGCCAGCCGGGTTAATCGCGACCGCGTTCGATCCTGGGTAAGTGGTTTTTCACCAAATCCCGGGAAACGCAAAACCAGAACGCCGATGAGGTTGATGATGTTCGTGCTCGTCACGATCAAGCTGGCGCCCATACCACGCGGTGTCCTGGCTCTGGCGCTGGTCAAAAGCCGGGTTCAACCTCCCAAGAGTACAGCCAGCGAGTCATGGGTAATTTGCCCGTTCCAGGGCTGCGGTGCGTCTCAGCGTTTTGTCAGCGGGCATTGCTCTGACTTACCCACCCATTTGAAGAATCGTTCGTGGTACACCACAACAGGAGGGTCAGCCGTCAAAACGTCTGGCCCTGCTTCAAATTATGCATGGTGGGCCGCTATCGCCCAGGGCGATTCGTGCCAGTTTGTGGCCTAGGCACAGGTCGCCCCGTTTGAGTGGCGACGACAGAGCATTGAGCGCAGCCCATCGGCCAGCGCGCCGTGCTGATATTTCAGCGTTAGCATGTGAACTCTGGCGCACGTCACCAACAACCCTCTGAGGTGTTGATCGCGCCTCGTTGGCTCCCAGCAGATCGTCTTGCCGCCCGAACAGGGGGGCCCCCTGCTCCAGGGCGCCCTTTTTTGAACATAAACGCCGTCTGGGTTACGCGCCAGGTCACCCCCCTTGAACTCCTTGGCGGTTTCTCTAGCCACTTGCCTGATTATCAATACTGGTGGGGGACTCGTACAGGTTGACGCTCAGCCTAGAGAACCAAGAGTAGTGCTTATCAAAACAATGCTCATCCAGTTCTAGAATTCGGTAGAGAAGTTGAATGACACCTCGCCAAAGTTAGGGTCCATAAATTTTATGCAGTCCTGCTTCTTAATGCAGGCGATGCCATGTGCCGGCCCGGAAGACTTATACAGGCAGCACATGTTAAAGCCGACTTCGTCGTCGTTGGCTACCATGCTCATCGCATCCGCCAGTCCCTGGGAGCAAAGATCGTCTGGTTTCAGGTTCAGTGTGTCAACATGATTAAGATGGAGTTTTAATTCATCCTGAATACGGCCCTGGGCCTCTTTCGGAGTCAGTGCAAAATAATCGCTATCCAGATATGAGGACACCACTTCCCACTTTGACGATGAGTCAGCAAGCCAAGAAAAGAAGTCTTTTTTCTATGCATTTTTAAGAAGGTATTTTGCTGACATGGCCATGCAGATACCGCTGTCAGTGGCAGCTGTTCTGACGCCATAGCCTCGTAAACGTTCTTGGTTATCTCGACTGTTTGCATTAACCTGGATACGTCCGAATTTTTCACTGTAACGATCATCGTCCACACATGATGAAGTTTTCGGGGGGACTTGCGGCATTCGGTAAGCGGCGCGAAGTGGGAGTCGTCAAGGTTGGACTTAATATCGTAGCTAATATCAACCTCCCCCCGCTTGATTGCAAAGTTTCTTGGCTCTCCTTTCTTACGTTAGAATTTTCATGTTTATACATACAGCACCTCTGATGATGGCATCAGAATAGCAGGTGCCGGCTTTCCAAGTTGTGAGTCCGCAGTTTTTACAACTGCTCCGCAATATGAAATAGATCAAGCTTAGCGTAGCAGAAGACAAAGCACTCTCCAGTGATCGGCTTTAATTTTCGTCCGACAACAACGCTGATGTAATGCCGACATTCACCGGTATTGTCCAAAACGCAAGGACTCGAAATCGATTCTCAGTGGTTCCTGGAGTCGCTGGCTAAACCTTCCGCCCAGGGTTTGCTTGCCGAGCGCCCTGGCATTGTGCAGAGCATGGGCAAGGGGAGCTCCTCTTGTAATCCGTGACTACAAATGGAGAATGCACGCTCGCACCGCTCTTCTAATGCCCACTCAGCTTGGGAACGTCAGGCGCCGCACGTGTCCAAGATTCGCCCTTTTCGCGGATGCATCAACTCTCAGCAGGAGGAGGAGGCTGCATCCCACAAAACTGAATGTGCGTAAAACATCAGGGAACTTGGAGGAGCCAAGCCTAGCCCTGGTGATGGCCCACCTAAAATCGGTCCGACTTATGAGTGTTTCCCTTAAGCTGTGAGGGCATCAAAAATCGCTGGGTACTTCAGCCCCCCAAAAGGAAAAAGTACATTATAAAAATCGATGGCAAGGGAGCGGATGAAACATAACACAGCGCTCATCGCTCGAAATTGCCGTCAGGATGGTTTTATCTTCATTCGCATCAGCATTCACCATGCCCGAGCTAGCTACGACCGGGCGCCGTATTGTCTCAGCAAGTCGTTGCGCGACAGAATGGTGGCCGCCATTCCCCACCCTACAAGCGACCAGTATAAATGCGGTGGTGGCCGTTTCATCATAGCCTGGTAGTTTTGGTGATTGTCTCGCCAGTGTCTCTGGGGAAAATTTTCTTTCTTTATGCAAATATTTCAGCATCGTCGCAATGCAGAAATAATATCGCTGCCCCTTCAGCAGGCGTATAACCGGAGCAAGTATTAGAACAGGCCAGCTGCCCTGGATTGGCCTTCGGTACTCAGATAAAATTGAGCTGTTCATCATGTGTACTATTTCAGTGGTTCGCGTGTCGATCTGTTGTCATTCTCCGACTCGACACTTTGCTCACTAGTCAGCCCGATAGCTAAGCCATGAGCGCTATGCTCTTGCTTAACTCTACCACTGACGTTATTTTCAACCGAACCAGAACCGCCGGTTTCAATGAGCGGAGCTTAGTAGCTTGAACACCAGACACGTCCAACAAGGCTGGCGTGTTTAGCCCGCCTAGAGTACTCCTCGCATAGGGTTGACGCGGCATGTAATTAATTGTCGGGTCATCTACCGATAATTCGCTTTCCTCCGTCATTTCCGGGGCGCTATCCAGCAGGCTGCTTTCAGCGTCTAACGTACTGGATGATCATAATCAGGCCTTCCACCGTTTTGTGGCGCAGTTGCGAGAGCTTCTTCATTTCATCCTTCTGTAATACTCTCAATATTAAATTATTAGACAAGGTCAGCGAAACGCCGATTTGCTAAGCGAAGGGGGGGCGCATACCGCCGCGTCGATTTCGTACGGTCGAGCGCGCTGGCCATCAGTCGAGCGCTTTGTAGCAACCGCCTTGGGCCAAACCGAAAGGGCCAATGACGCGTTCTTCAAGGCCGAGTGCTATCGGACATAAGGGCAACCCTGTACCGAAGACGTTGCATCAGGTTACGGCCACTACCCCTCCTGCCGCGGAAGATACTCATTTTTTCTGCCATCTGGCCGCTCGTTCCGCTTTTGCAGATAAAGCAGCTTGTATACTTGAATTTTTTTTCGCATTTTTTGCTGCCTTGACACTCGCTTCGTCGATCGATGGCAATAGTTCTTCTAATTTATCGGAGGTCGCATAAACCACGGCATTCTTAAAATCTTTTCTCTCATCAGCGGCCATGCCCATGTAATACTCATCGTGAAGTTCTGGATGGTTTTCAGCTAATTTTATGCCTCCGGCGATCTCAAAGCGTGACAGCTCCTTGAACCTTTTAACGTCTTCACGCAACGCAGGGTCATTCAAGTTGTCTTCATGCCGTATTTTTTTTACCAGTTCATAGCCGCTATTGGGATCATCCGAAAAACCGAATGCTTTTGGGTCTATAGTGGCCATGTTGGCTCCGCCCAACCCTATATACACCGTATGCGCTCCCGGGTTGCGGTTCAGCAGGTCAATGGAGAACTTATTTAAAAGGGCTCTTTGTTTTTTTTCGTAATCCACTATTTTAGTGTTTCTCGGCACGGCAATCGTGCCAATAATGAAATCACACTCAGCGGTCTCCCAAAGGTTAAAATGGCCTACGTATTTTTCCTTGTGGTATATTTTCATTGATATTGCTTTGTTTGTCATGTATTCAGAGGCTGGATAATTACCGCCAAACCCTCCAACAAAATCACAAAAGTTTGGCTTGCAACTTAATAAAAAAGGCACTCCAGCTTCATACTCATTTGACGCGAGGGGTTTTACTGATAAGTCACCCACCTTAACGGAAGGTGCATGGAAAGATAGAGTCTTATCACCAAACACCTTGGTCAGCGCTCTGCCCATTAGGAGCGAACGTTTTTTGTCGTAGGCATAATGATCATTCCCACCGCTACTATTTTTTGCCAAGTCCTTAAATTCATACGGCGTCGCCACGTCGAACACATCGTCAAATTGGGCCAGCTCCGCTCGGTCATGGGCTGATAGCGAGAGTAGTTTTTCTGACAGTAGTTCCGTTTCTATTTCCGGATCAAATCCGCACTCACCCATTACTCGAGCGGTTATCATCATATTTTTAACCCCTTCGAAGTACTTTGGCAAGTTGGTGGCAGCATAAACAGTCTCCTCTTGCTCGGTAGAGCTGTCGTTTTCGTTTGCTGGGTAGACTTTGGTTTCTTGACGTAAATTTTTACGCTTGTCATAAGTGTGCAGCATGATTAAAGATCGGCTCTTAATTGGTGGTGCCACTCATCAGCATAACCATTTGGGATTTTTCACGAAATCCCGGTTGCACAGCAACAAGAACGCTGATGGGGGGATGATGTTCGTGTGAACAAACCAACATGGTGGTCAGGCTCGATAGGAACGGGCGGACATTTGCAGAACAGCGTCGCCTATCAGGGTGATCGGGCTTGACACTGCACCCACGGACTGGCGAGCAGCGAGTATCCAAACGAGGCACACCCTAAGGGGCAGGGCAATCCTTAGCATGGTTGTCCGCCTATTGGGCGGTCAAGTGTGGGATGGTCAACCGCCTTTGGCTCGCACCGCCCCCGCTTTCCTTAGGCTTGCAGCGCCAGTCTGACGTAGGCGGCGCCATTAAATTTTCAGCATTACCCTACAGAAAATAATTGACACTGGAATTCTAATGACCAGACGCAAAAAAACGTTGCCTTCGAGGTGGAATTGTCATGAAGAAAGAACTGCTCTTTCCGTTAGTCCTCCTATCACCCGCAGGCTTTGCGGCGGTCACGGCGGATATCAGTGTGATAGGCCAGATTTTACCCCCCTCCTGTTCGATTAGCTGGGCAGGGGGCACGAATGGTACATTCGCTTTGGGTTCGATTTCTCAGGGTGACTTAAACAAGACGACTACCACCACGCTCCCCGAGACGACGACACAAATCATGGCCATAGGCTGTAGTGGGCCCACGGTTGTGGGCTTCAAAACGATTGACAATGAACTGCCGACTCTTCCAACGGGAAGTTACTCCTTGAGCACCGATAGCGCTGGTAATCCAATCGGCTCCTTTCAAATAGTCGCGAAAGACGCACAAGCGGTCGTCGATGGTGGATCAGGACAACTGAAATATACGCAAAACAATGGCGTTTCCTGGCAAAACGGGAGCACCAACAACTCGATTATAAATAGCTATGCCGCCTCAACGGCGATCTATGGATTTGGTGCGCCCTCAGCGGCCAACACTCCGCTTCCCCCGATTACCGATATGTCGGTACCGCTTGCCGTTCGTCCTGTCATTGCAGCACGCGACAATCTTGATCTGAGCACCGCCATCACTGTTAATGGTTCGGTCACTTTCGAATTAATCTATATGTAGACAGCCGTTATAAGGGGAGCGGAGTTCTGACGGCTCGACGCAAATGCAACCGATGCGCACGTTCCCCCACATCAGGTGGCGGCCGCTTTTTCCTAGATTACCGCCCCTCATTATGTTCCGGGTTCCTGGGCGTTTGCCGGGCATCTCACTAGAACAGGGTTGCACTTCACCGTACACAATACGGTTCAAAGGGCTGTTTTCGATAAAATCTGCAGGATCGATATTTTTACGTCGGGCAATCATGCGGCATACACCAGACGTTCGCGCTCCCGGCTAAGCTGCTGACTGAGCCCCGCCACCTGAGGTCTGGGTCGTGAAGTAAGTCCAGCAAAATTCTCTCGGTTCAATCAACTGCCGCTCGAACTGATTGAGCAGAACGAATGCCTCCCTCCATTGCGCTTGCGTGGTGGCCATCCTGGTTCCTCCTTCCAGCGAAAGAACACCGTCCTCCGACGTGACGCCTTGTGAATGATGGGGGGGGCGCTGAGCCCGGTCGCGTTTTCTGGAATGGCTTGGCGGCTCCCAGCGCTGCTGGAACTGCCAGATCAACCAGGCGATTAGCCCACCTCACTTAAGTTTGATTCCCGTCAATGTTCAAATTGAACAGTCGCGTCTGCCGCGTGCGGCGTCTTAACCTTACCTATCCTTGCACCGGCCACACGGGTCAAGGCCGACCCAGCTATGCATTTAGCCGAAATAAAACCTCATTTTAAAACCACCGTCTTTACATGCCCTGAAAGGGGTGGCGACGAAGCAGGGCGTCCAAAACCCCAACCGCGCTGAAATTAGCTTACTGTTGACCACCAAGCTGGCGCCACGAGCGATCAACGCTCCCGCGGACTCCATTAACCGCCCCAGACGCCGCGCGTCAATGACTGGGGCGCGCGCGGGAAGGGCGCTCAACCCTGGTCCTTTGCGTGATCGCCGCCAAGGCGAACATAGCCGGCAAACAATCGAAGGCCTGGTTTCAGCACCACAAGACACGGCTCAAAACCCGTAGCCACAGACCACCTCCAATGTGCAGTCATAGGCGAATACAGGCTCTGGCCCTTTCACCGGAGAGATGACACCAACCGAAGAGGGAAATTCAGCCATACCGGATGTTGCCCTGGACCAGCCGACTACGCTGATTAATCAATCCGTAGAGGCAGCCCCCCAGCACCAGGACCGCCAGAAACCGGCATTGCGCCTTGTGCAAACGACGCCCCCACCACGATGGAGATCAGCCAACCCCCATCTGAGCTGGTTGAAGTGCCGGCCGAAGAAGAGGAGTTGGAGCCGGACGAGCTGCAACTGGAAATGGCGGGGCTGCTTGAGCAAGTATCCGCCGATAACGACAATGACGAATTCATGGCGTTTGTGGGTGAGTCTTCTGAAGAAGGCGACCTCGGAGATGCGTTTGCCGACTTTGGCGAGGAGGTGGCCAGCCCTCAACCAGTGCCCATGATCGAAGCGCAAACAACGCCGTTACCGGAGATACAGACTGAACAGCAAATCGTGCCGGATGAATTGCCCCCCGAAATCACACCCACCGCCCGCACCAATAGCTGTAGCGATACCCGATCCTGATGCACAGTCATCTAGGCGTCAACTCAGCCCGCCAGCAGAGGCCGCGGCGTTGCAAAAAGAAGAAGTCAGTTTTGAACCACATGACCCTCATTCGCGAGGCCATCACAAATCAGGTGATACCTGTGTGCGGAGTAGGGATGGATTCGATTATTTGCTGGAGGCGGACATTGTTGCGTTTGACGCTGATCTGGACCTCAGAGCCCTGATCAAGGCCGAGAAGCTGCCCACTCTTACCCCAAAACCGGGGTACCAATGATTGGAATTCCAATTGTTGAAGGTAGGGGGTAATCAGCAGCGTAGGAAGAGATCACTCCGACCGTATTTCCCTGCCCTGGCAGACTAGGGAAATTACGGTCAGTTGCTGGCCATTCGATCATGCCATCTCCTCGCGCTTTGAAGAAGGTCGCCCTAGTTTCGGGATTGAATTGGTCGTTGGCCAGGTTCTCATCAGAAGTACTGCGTCTGCCGGGACCAGGTGAGAGGTAAACGGCAACACCGCAATACCAATTTTGCGTAAGACAAGTTTTTAGAACGGTCGAGCACCCGCTTCACATCTGAGTAACTGCGATTCCCACCGCCCACTTTCAAAAAAGCCCCATCAGAAACCTTGTATTCAGGCCTTACGTCTGCCCTGGCCAATTCAACCAAAGCCGAGAGCGGAAAGTTTGCAGCCGCGCCATCGGTGTGCGACCCGCCTTCCCGAGGCGACCAAAAAAACACAACCTCTTTCAGGGTTGCGGCTCTTAAGGGTGTCGATCAATTCGTTCGCTTGCTAGTCGTGCGGAAGGTCGAAGTCGTTGCGAGTTGCATTCATGATCATTTCTCTTGGGTTAAATGTTCAGCCTACGCAACGTAAAACTGTATAAATACACAGATCAAGGCGCGAATCTACAAATTTTTCACCTCCAAAAAAGGCGCCTCTTCATTCGTTGGCAGGGGCGCCAGTGGTTTTTCTTCCTTCTGCTCAGGCGCACTCACTTTGGCTCTGACGCTTTCGAGCAGGGCTGTTTCCAACTTGTCATTCTTTTCGCTGAGTTGGGCGTAACGCTGTTCCAGCTTCTCCAGATTGCGATCCGTGGCTTCCAGCCTCCCGCGGAGCTGCGACGCATCATCGCTGGCTTTCGATCGCAATTGCCGCAGCTGATCCTTCTCATTCCGTTCCCGCTCAAGCTCTTTGGTCAGCTTGTCGGTTTTGGTCTTCTCTTCATCACGTACCCTGGCCGTTTCTCTCATCAAGAAGTCTTGTATCTTGACCAGTTCAACTTGGTGGCTTTCGGCCAGGGTGGTCAGTTCCCGCTGGGAGCTCGCCCTAAGCTCAGTGAACTGCTGTTGCAGTCTATCCACGAGCCCTTGGAGGCGCTGTTGTTCCTGCATATTGAGCGCATGCTGAGCCGCTGCTTTCTCAGTCAGGTCCCTCAGCTCCGCTGCCAACCCTTTGCGCTCAGCCTCATTGGCCTGAAGCAGCTCAGTGAGACTGAGCTTGTCGACCCGTATCCCTTCAATTTCGCGGGTCTGACCGTCGAATCGCTCAATGGCGGCCTGTTCATTCGCTTGAGCAGTTTTCATCGCTGCCACTGCGCCGTCTGCATGAGCCTGAAGCTGCTTGCGCTCAATTTCATGCCCCGCGGCGGCAGCATCCAAGGCGACGTCCCAGATTTTATCGAAGCTCGTGCAGACCTCATCTGGAATGCCGGGCCGGCGCAGTCGCTTACTCATGAGTGGACCAGCCTTCACCCAGAACTTCTTGATCTCATCGTTGACCAGATTGGGAGATGCGGTGACGCCGTGTTCAGCCGATATCAGCTCCCGAATGGCTGTCTGCCGGACTTCTTCACCATTCGCGAGCAACCGTGCCGCGT
The DNA here is from genome assembly GCF_044746405.1 of Pseudomonas sp. NPDC086251. Classification (NCBI taxonomy): domain Bacteria; kingdom Pseudomonadati; phylum Pseudomonadota; class Gammaproteobacteria; order Pseudomonadales; family Pseudomonadaceae; genus Pseudomonas; species Pseudomonas sp. NPDC086251. Next base: position 167,174 of record NZ_JBIVBY010000005.1, on the reverse strand, counting down.
AATCATGCACCCATTGGCGAGTGCTTTTTAGTTGTGTGCTAGGGGACTGAGTGAGCATGGCTTCTCGACTAATGAAATAGGGAATTTTGCAATAATACAATAAAATAAGAGTAAGATCTTCCGTACTAAAAACGATATATTTTGTATTATTATGTACAATATTCGTGAATACTGTTTGTTATCACGACTTTTTATTGGGCGGAGTGCAAGGGGGATGGTTTGGCAGTAGCTGGTTTCTAGCAAGAACCCGTTGTCGTTCTGATAAAACCCTTTAGAATCGAGTTTTTAATTAAAAAGACTTGCGTTGTGGATCAAGCCAAATTACGCAAAATAGAAAAGGGTTCACCCTTCTTGCGCCCTCCGAAGCTTTCTCGGGAAGCCTTCAAAGCGTTCATTGAACAGCGCGGCTGGCGTATGGCCGATGTCGCTTGTCGGTGGTCAATCCGGCCGGAGCACTTGAGCCGGATTACCGCGGATGAAGACCGTGATCTGAAATGGGATGACTTATTGCGCTCGCTGCCGGCACTGAGCGCCTTCGAGCGGTCGTGTGTGACAGCGGCTAGGCTTTCCATCATTCCGCCGAAACCCCGACAGCGCAAAGGCCGGCCCGCTGACGAACCGGTCCAATCGGCAGCCGCTGAGGCCGCCGGCGCCGCGGTGCAACCGGATCCACCGTTCAAGTGGGAGCATGGCAACGACGAGGAAGAGGAAGAGGAAGAGGAAGAGGATGATGCGTTCAAACCGGGCGTCGACGGCTTTCGTTACCAAAGCTATCTGTCGCGGGGTTCAGAGCTCGTCGTCGTGCAGGAGATCGATGGCTTTGCCCGCGAGCATGCCATTTTGGTCGTAACCGCTACCCGGGTCGGCGTCGACCCCGCCGGAGGAGCCCAGGAAGAGTACCAATGTGAGTCAGCGACTGGTGATCGACGTTGGATTGCGCCGGATCAGATTGACGATTGGCTAGTGTCCAACGGAAAAATGCGGGATCTATGATGAGCTCACGAACAGGCTTGCCCACCCGCCTAGATTTTCAGGCCAACAACGAGATCGCCTTGCTCGACGCCTACGCGATGGTGGAACCAGGTGAAGCTCCCGACCTGATCCAGGCCAATAGCGACATAGAGGCGGCAGCCATCTGGCTGGCAACCACCGCAACCAATCCCAAGACTCGCCGGGTCATGCGCAAGGAGGTAGAACGCTTCATCTTGTGGGCGCTGCACACCCGCGCCAAGCAGCTGTCACAGATCAACGTCATGGACGTAAGCGACTATGCCGCTTTCCTAGCGGATCCCCAGCCCCGTGAAGTGTGGGTCAGTGAAACTAAGTATCCACGTCATCATGAGCAGTGGCGACCATTCGCCGGCCCCCTAAGCTTGAGCTCGCAGCGCTATGCCCTGGTTCAAATTGGCAGCATGTACACATGGATGGTCAAAGGTGGGAGGCTCAAAGGGAATCCCGTCGCATTGGTGCGCAAACCAGAAGCGCCGCACGATCCTACGATCAAGCGCATGCTGCCAGAAGAAGGCATTGCCTTTGCCTTTGACGCGATCAGCCTGATCAAGAGTCAGCGTAAGCGAGCGCGGGATCATTTTATGCTTAGCTTGTTTTACCTGACCGGTGTGCGCACCTTCGAAGGCACCACGTCCAATATGAGTAGCATCCATCGCTCGGCCAGCGGGACCTGGTGGCTGACTGTCCTCGGCAAACGTAACAAGGTCCGCGACGTGCCAATTTCTGACGAGTTGTATCGGGACTTGCAACTATATAGAGAGGCCTTCGGTTTGCCGCGGGACATCCCATCGAAAGACCCAACCCCCCTCCTTCTGGCCGCCAACTCGAAACTCAAGCGGGCGCACACTAGCACCGTGCTCAAGGCCATCATCGAGATCATGACCCGGGCGGCAGGCCTGGCCATTCAGCGCGAGCAAGTTGAATTGGCCGATAGGCTGGCGGATGCAACCACCCACTGGCTCCGTCATTCCTGCTTTAGCCATCTAGCCAAAGCCACTGGCGACCTGGTGATGATCAAGTCCTTAGCTGGCCACAGCAAGATGGAAACCACCAGCCGTTACCTGCACACAGAAGACGACGAATTGCATGCCGGTGTTGTGCAGACGTTGAGCACGCCGCGACTTAAGTAGCTCAGTTATTGCTTTGGTACACGGCACGCTTTATGGGCAACCAAGAATTTTCGGATTTCTACGCCAACCAAATGCCAGTTTTCCATCTACATCGTGGCTGGCTTTTCCAAGCCCCTTGAATTCGTCAAGCAATCCCTGCGCCCCTTAGGAGCGCATGCTAACTTTTCATGGAGTTATTCAGCAAATTCAGTCCACCGCCCTCCAACCGACAGCGGCTCAGTTAGCTTTGCTGGCGGTGCTACACCGGTGGTATCGTCGGTGGTGTTCGCAGACGCATTTGGAAATATTCGGCGCATCCGACTGCGCAGCTTTGGGGCTTAACTTGGACAACCTCGACCTCGACCTCGACCTCGACCTCGACCTCGTACTTGGCCTCAGCCATTCCAAGAAGCTGCGGGTTGTCCGCCGGCCTCACAAACTCTTCTCATAACGCTTCGTAATGCTCATCGTCGTTGTCGTGCAGCCATTCGTTGAAACTTTCATACTCTGCGCTCCGGGTGAACACGCGCGAAACCCGCGCTTTGGTACTGCAATCCGCACGGGGAGCTTGTGTGTAACGACTGCTCGGCTTTTCCTATTCGTTTGCCTTGTGGTTTGCTTCTTCGCGCCACTTGCTTTCAGCGCTTGACTTGGTAGAACCGCTGACAACTATTTGCTTCCGCGAAATTCCGCATACGCACGGTATGATTTCTCATCCTTAACTATCCAACCCTGAACGAGTTGGGCACTCGATGGTGCCACTTTCGCCATGTCCCCCCTGCTCCGTGACCGCCGTTTCGACGCCGCGAGCCCGACGGCCAGTGATGGATGGGCTGATCGGACAATGAGCAAAAACCTGGTGAGTCATTCCGCGAGCCATTGCCTCAGCGCTCAGGCCGCGCCGGAGTTGGTCACACCGGTGCCGATAAGCCTTGGAGGCGCCAGACTTTCAGGATTTCCCTACAGCGACTGGTCAAGGCCTGCGGTTCAATGGCGCTACATCCGGTGGTCCTGGGGTCGTCGTTGGCGATGGATTTGTGCGTCCTCCGTATCGCGGTCTCAAGCACCGCCTGTGCGGGCACGCAGCCTGTCCGCCCCCTTTCAGTACGACCAATCAGGGCGTCCCCGGCCAAGACCTGCAGCAGGCATGGCCTGATGGCTGAGGGTTGCAGCCGGCAAAAAACCACCTGGCATCTGCTTAATCGCTGCATAACAATCGTAATCAAGGACGCCTGAATGAACCTGTTCCGCAAGGTGTGCGCTGTTATGGTTATGGGCAGTGTCCTGCTATCCGGTTGCGTGTCCACAGTCACACCGAACACTCAATTTTCCGAATACTTCGACAGCTACCGTGAACTCAAACCTGCCCAATCGCCCTCCGGGCTACCTGTCCTGCGCTGGGTCGCACCAGGCTTTAATCCGCACCGGCATTCAACGGTGGTGTTTGACTACCTGGACATCTACCCGCCGCCCAAGGCCACCGATCGCATTGACGCGCGGCATGGGCGAACTGGTCCTCGACCTCCATGCACGGGCTCAGCAGATCGACGATCAGGTCAACCGCGTCTTGGCGACGATGAGCTCGCTCAGTGTTTCGGATAAAGGCTGTACGGTCTCGGTGTTCAAGGCTCTGGCGACGGCGGTCAGAGCCGATCGGTATGTGTATGAGGCGGCTCCGCAGATGCCAGACGGTACAGTCTGCTCATCTTATGGCTGCCCGCTTGTTATGGCTGTCCTGCCGCGCAGGGGAGCGATCAGCTATTGCCCGAGAGGCAATCGTAGACGTATTGCATTAGGTGCTCGCTAATTTTTAAGCTATTTATATGATATGCATTAGTTATTTGCCTTTTTCCTATATGACGTTACAGTCATAAAGATGATCTCTATGTAGGTATAACCTCATTTTGTCTTGTATTAGCCGATACATCCAATACAGAATGGCCTCATTCTTAATTCAACTCGCTGGTGCCGCACATGAATGCAGCTACTGAACAACTCGATCAATATACGTTCACCGACTTCACTGCTTTGCGATTCAGCCCAAAATTCGTGGCCGAAAGCTTGCAGATCAGCACACAAACCCTCAAGGCAATCGAGAAGGATAACGACCTCACAATCGATCGTATTCGGGGCCCCGTGGGTGTTCGTAGTTACTCACTGATGGATATGTTTCGTATCGCTGCAATCCGCCGCCAGAATGGCAATACCAAAGGCCTGGGGCGCCAAATCACCATCAGCACCTACGTACAAAAAGGCGGCACGGCAAAAACCACGACCACATGCAACACGGGAGTTTTGTCTGCGTTGGCCGGGTATAAAACGCTGATTATCGACAACGATCCCCAAGCAGACGTTTCCAGCATGTTGGGCTATGACCCAGACCAGACGACTGAAGAGCTTGCCGAACTGGGGCTACCAGTTGACCGTGCAGTTGAAGGTCATTTGGGTAACCTGATGCGTCTAGGGTCGACCTTCCCGCCGATGGATCTGGATCAAGTGATCAAGAAGCCTTTTGGCGAGGATGGTCCCCACCTGATTCCCGCTTTCGATTCGCTTGACGACATGGACGTGGTCCTTCGCAATGCGCAGGGCGCCGACTTTCGCTATTCCTTATTCATTGAGCGCGCTCGCCAAGGCAAGATCCTGCACTGCGATCTATCCAGCTATGACGTGATCATCATGGACAACGCACCATCTGGCACCATGCTTTCGCGTAACAGCCTCGCAGCGGCGGATTTCCTGTTGTGCCCAATTCGCATGGACAAATTTTCGTTCCGTGCCCTGTCGCGCCTGGCTTTTAAGATTAATGACATGAGCGCGGACTTTGGACGGGCGCCCGAAATCATCGCGATCCCTACAATGTACATCCGGAACCGTCCGCGCATTCAAGCTAACTTGGCCAGGCTTTCTTCGCTGTTCCCGGGTAAGGTGACCGAGCAACAGTTGATCCATTCCGAGGACTATTCGAAGAGTTTGGAGGATGGAGTTCCACTGGTGCTATGGAAACAAGGTACCGAAAATTCCCTCGGCGCCTTCCGTAAGGTCTTCGGCGAAGTGATGGATCGCGCTAAGTCTGTGCTGGAGAAATCCAAATGAGGAGAACCAGTCCTATCGGCAACCCCACGGTTATCGCGGCTGAGGGCAGTAGCATACAGGGCGTCTCTGTCCCCAAAATCATGCCTGAGGCGCATCTGAAACCGATGGAAGAGGTTCTTCGGCAGATGGGCCTATCTGATGATCCAGCAGCTGAAACTCCGTCACATCCGAACGGTGCGTTAGTATTCGCACCACGTCACGTTGAGCCAGGCCTTGCGGATGTCGAGTTGGCCGTGGAGAAGCTTCCAGGTGAAGTGATGTTTCTTCCAATGTCCAAGATTCGCAAGGGGAAGTACCAGCCCCGCCGAGTGTTTGACCAGGAGAAACTTGCCCTACTCGCTAACACCATCGAAGACAACGGCGGACTCAACAACGCAATCGTTGTTCGACCTCTGCCAGATGGGAACTATGAGCTGATTGCCGGCGAACGTCGCTTCCTGGCGCATGAGTTGTTGCGCAAACATACCATCTACGCCCTTGTCCGTTACCTCTCTGATGAAGAAGCCGCTGTACTATCCGTTGCGGACAACGACGCACGTGAAGACCTCACCGATTTTGAACGTGGCGTCAGTTACAAGCAGTTGCTCGAAGACAAAATCGTTCAGAACCAGACTGAGCTGTCCCGCCGTGTTGGTCGCAGCATGGCTACCATCAGCCGGTGCTTGGCGTACTTCAAGCTGCCGGCGCCAGTCATTGGAATGCTTGAGGAAAATCCGGAGCTCATCGGTAATAGGGTCGTGGCTGACCTAGTCGCGCTGTCTGACCAAGGCCATACCGAAGCGGTCATTGCTGCCGCGTCGCGGATTCGCGATGGCTCCTCGCAGGACAGCTCTATCAACTGGGCCAAAAGCGAAGTCCGCAAGAAGGAGCATCCCCACACTCAATCGCCCCCCAAGCACATTGCCTACAAGGAGCGAACCCAGTTGGATGCTCGAATAGACGGGCGTAAAGTGATCCTGACACCACCAAAAGGAGTCAATCCAGAAGAGGTCCTGAAGTACTTGGAAGAGATGCTCAAAGACCCTTCGTAGCAACAGCTCCACAATCAGAAATCGCCACTGGAGACGGTGGCGTGTTTCGATCGGAAGCCTATCCGGCGGTCCCCCTTTCAGCCACATACCTGTCGAGCAACATTGTTTACCTCACACGCCCCTTTCCACCGGCGGCGTATGGGCGCCAACGCCAAGTGTCAGCGGTCTAGCCCTAAAATTTGCGTGCGTTATTTGCTGTGCAGCCGATATCGTGATCGCCATAAAGCCAAGACGACTGGATAAGCCGTATGCACCACTACCCCGCGGAATCGCTCGATATTCAAACTCGCTTGTACGTGTTTGCATTTGGTCTCTTCGAGACAACGCTTGAGCGTACACTCTGGGCACTCTCAGAAACTGATGTGGCAGGAAGACGTCCTTTTTGCCGAAAAGCCGAAGTCTGACTACCAATTCAAGATGCTTGGTGGTGGGAACCCCAAGCTCAGCGACAAACGCAATGCCGTGCTGAAAGTCGCTACGAACGCTGCGGAAGATTTGAACGACTACCGCAATAGCCTTGTTCACGGCTACAGAGTGCGGTGCAGCAAGCGGCAATCAAATCCCAGCAGTATGACACCGCCATTGCGCTGCTGGAGGCGGACGTCGGGCGCGAGAGAGTTCGGCGGACAATGGCTGACATTCTTAATCCAGACCTCAGCTCGCCCAAAGCCACCGCCACTCACCAAGCCCTGTTGAACGTTGGGCAGGACTCGCGATGGGCGCATGCGGTTGATCACGACCATTCGACCGTTTATTCGAAGAGGTGATATCCGCGGCGCCCCTTCCAGTGCATCCCTACCAAGCACCTCTGCTACCCGTGCCAAAAAACCGCTGGGAGCTGGTGTATCTACATGGCCTGCTGAGCGAAGCGCCCACTGCGGGTGAACTGGATCGGCTGGTGATTTCCAGCGGTGATTTTGGCCTGGCCTACCTCACTGAACGATGGGCGTCACGTTTAGTCAGCGAGCTGTTCCGCAATTACACCGTCTGTTTCGTGAGTTATAGCATCACCGACCCTGCTCTTCGTTACATCATGGATGCTCTCGCTGCCGACCGCTTGCTCGGTGAATCGTCCCCGGAGATGTTCGCGTTTGGCAGTTACTCTCAAGGCGGGGAGGAAGATCGCGCCAACGAGTGGGAGGCCAAGAACGTCACGCCAATACTCTATAAGGAACACCGCCGTCATGCGTACCTGCACAAGACCCTGCAGGCATGGGCGGAAACTTACCGCGACGGCGTACGCGGCAAGGAGCGCATCGTTGTTGAAAGCGCGATTGCTCGCCCTCTGGCAAGTACCAAGGAGGATGATTTCGTGGGCGCCTGCTTTGGGCGTTGAGTGACCGACACGGCCTACCTGCCAAGCGTTTTGCCGATCTGGAGCCGGTGCCTTCGCTGGATTGGCTAACGCCGTTGAGTGAGGCCCGCTTCGGCCATATCGACCTGGCCCGGTATGGCGTTCCTCCGAATACCCGCTTGGATAAAAAGCTTGCCTTCAGCTTGATGCGTAGGCCCTTGCCTTACCCGCTGGCGCCCTTCATGAGCGGGGTAGAAAGCGACGGCTTCAGCGGTCAGTGGGATGCGATGATGGGGCATTTGGCGCGGTGGCTGACTCGCCACCTGAATGATCCTGCACTGTTGCTTTGGATCATCAATTGGGGCGGCCGTTTGCACGTCAATTTTGCCTCAGGGATCGAGCACAGCTTAGAACAGGTGGCCACACTCGAGCGCGAAGGTAAAACCGACGAACTGGCCCGCATGCGAGCCGGTGCTCCCAATGCGGTGCCCGGGCCTCTGATGCGTACTCTATGGCGGCTGCTGCTCGGTGGCCGCGTCAAAGTCGGTCCGCGGGCCCTCGATTTATACCGTTGGCGAAACCGATTCAATCGTGATGGGCTTACATCGTCCCTGCGTCTGGAGCTCAGGGATTTACTGTCGCCACGTGTGTCGTTGCGTGCGCCGTACGGCTCCTCCGACGAGTTTGAAGGCCAAGAGCAACAACGACTCAGGGATTTGGTTGGATGGGTATCCTACCGACAAGCTGGTTACTGGCGGTGGCATTTTCGTTGGGGCCTGGGACAAGGAGGAAATTGACGTTTGTGAGGGGCTGGAAACAGCTTGGGCTATAGAAACCGGTACCAACTTCGCAGTGCAGGTTCACTCGCTGGTGAATGCAACGCTGTTGGAGGGGTTCGAGCCTGGCCCTCGCACTAAACGCGTCAGGATCTGGATCGACAAGGACCATTCCGGCCGCGGCGAAGAGGCGGGCATGAACCTGAAAAAGCGTCTCTGGGAGAAGGGTATCCAAGCTCAGATATTGACTCCGTCATTGCCGCTGCAGGAAGGCGAAAAGTCGGTCGACTGGAATGATGTGCTGGTGCAGCTTGGATGTATGGGGTTTCCACAGATGAGGAGGGCGGCTTGATGAGCGTCACCTCTTATCTGTATGACCCAGTGCGTGTTGTCACCTCGCCAGGCGCCAATGCCCTCGACCCATTCTCACCGCCCAGCGGTTTTAGTGGGAGCGCAGGGGATTACCGATTGCTGTTGGTAAGCCGGTACCGGGTACCGGCGTCGCGTCGGTACATCATGGCCCATGCAAAGGCCCTTCAAGATGGACTTAACGTCATCTTTGAAGGGCCATACATAATGGAGGCTGCCGACATTCTCGAAAAGATTGTCGCTAGCGACCGCATGCAAGAAACCAAAAGGGCCGGCTAATTTAGCTGGCCCTTTTTTTTATGGCCATGAGATCGATCAGGAGTCGGGTAGAATCGTCCGCTTGCATTCCAGTAAGACGTGCGAGTCTTCAAGCATCGCAATCGAGATCCGAATAATGACATTCAAAGTGGTCAAGCTCAGCACCTCAGCAACCGATACGCCAGGCCTGTACCAGGTTAAGTTCAATGGCGATGATCGTTTTTTCCGCACTGTGGATGTACATGTCTCAAAAGACCTCGGGCCAAATGCCCTGGACTTCGTAGAACTGTACGGCGCCTGGTGCTGCCTGATCTGGCTGGAGCTCGCTGGGTCAAATCGAACCTCACGTAATTTGAAGCTCGTGGTTTCCCGTGGCGCTGTTAAGCGTCTCCTGCTTGTGACCAGCTCAAAAGAAGAGCTCTACCAATACGCGTACGCTCTCCGGACACAACTCCTCGGCTTGGACAACATCTCGGTCGAGAAAGGGGAGGCGTGGGTGTTGGAGGAGCATCCAGGCATCTGCGTGAGATGGGACGGGGAGCCACCGCCACAACCTTTCGTCGATAATCCTACCTTTGGTCGCATCTACCTCACGTACCATGCCGTTATCGAGTATCTGGATGAAACGAAGGGCGAGTGTAAGCTCGACAACGTTTTTTCCAGGCTGACACGGATTGTTCGGGAGGCGGATAGGGTAAAAGTGCTGACTGCGAAGCAGGAGAAAGACAAGGTTCGCCGGTATGGTGAGCAGCAAAAGGGTGTGAGAAATCTAGGCACTGCGTCGGGCTGGCATATAACCACTCGACCGACCGCTGACGGGAAGGGCCTTATTGCTATGACGGTTTTTCAGCGAGTCGAGTAATGAGCTCGCGATGGAGAGGGTAATGGCGTACGTGGAGCGGTTGAGAGCTGAGCTTCTGGCGCTGTTGAGATCAGTAGATCCAGAAGGGTGGGAGCAAGCAAAGAATCTTTCCCGGGATGACGTCGTTAGCTTCCTGGTCTCAAGACCCCATATCATGCAAGGAATCTCATACCAGATCTTCGGAGAGGCCGGGTTCGGGGAAGGGGCTTACCTTCAATGCGCGCGCGACGGTGAGGTTTACCGGCTGATTCGGTGCCAGGTGTCTTTCGACGAGCGTGGTCTGCCGCTGACGGTTGGACTGATTGGTGCAAAAAATGGGCTCGATAACAACCACGCTACCTTCATCGGACGGATTGATGAGTTCACGAGCATGGAAACTGGACTTCAAATTCTGGGATCGGAAATTCTAGACCTGCTGGAGCTGTAAAATAATAACTGTACTAAATAGAGATTTGTTCGAGTTATTATTTTGATCGGCGTTGTGTTTTGATCGTCGGGTCAGTTAAAGGGCAGCAGCTTTGAGTAACTTTTATAATTTACAGAAATGCTCGAAAGGCCCTTCTTAAAAATGAAATATAGTCAGCGTCACATTATTCCGTTAGAAAAGTGCATAGTTGTCCTCGATACGAATGTCGCCCGTAAACTAGGGGAATCCACCACATGGCCGGACTGGCTTGGTACATTTTGCAATATGGCTCTTTCTGGTGAGTACACGTTTGCACTCGCGGATGGGGCATTTGCGGAGCTCTTGAACCAGATTACAAAGCCTGTGGGCGGAATGAGTGATGGTTGTTTCAGCCGCATGATTCAGGGCCTTGAGACCTTTATAGACCCCGATTATCCTATAATCCTTGGGAAGAAGGACATCTTAGGGATGCTTGGGATTAACGGTAAGGAGCCGTGGTGCGCTGTCGAAGTAAGGCAGCTTTCAAAGGACGGATGGCAGAAACTTTGTAAAGTTCAATTAGAACCTAAAGTCGCTCAGTATCTATCAAGAGTGGAGAAAATACTCCAGGAGGAGCGAGAAGAGTGGGCTGCGCACTTTCAAAAATTTGATAATCATTTTGCTCTTGAAATTGCAGCAGTAAAGAGGCGCATAACTGAACTACAAAGTCATAGCGGTGTTCATGCCCTGGCCTTAAGTAATTTGTTGCGTGAATTTCAACAGAAGCTTCTAGCACTAAATAATTTGAAGGAATTAGAAGGCAAAGTACTTGAAGATGCCTTAGCCGCCCTTGATGCAGATCGTAAAGTCGCAGGTGTCTCAATGAGCGCGAGATGTGATCTTCAAATAAGGTACCTCTATCGGCAATGGGTAAGGACACGAAAATCTAAGCGGGCCTATTCTCCCGCCTCGCACAACAATCGAAATGATGGAATTGATTTTGATTTCTATCGGTTTTTGATGCTGCCGGCCTTGGTCGTGACTGAGGACAACGGCTTCCTCACTCGCATAAGCGACATTCCTAGCGCCCAAAAGACTTGGTTCATGACTCCTGATGAGCTCGCCGCTCGATGGGAAGGAGGTGGCCGGCCGCGGCCAACTTGGTACCGCGCTTGAAGGCGTGGCAATGAGCTGCGTTATGGGCCTTTACGGGGACTCTAGTTTTTAAATGCGGTTGTCTGATTTTTAGCTGTGTTATTTCCACGTGGAATACCTTCGTGCCTTCTTATCGCGATTACGTATAACGTACATTATGTTAAATTAGATAGCAGCCTAATTATTAGGATGGCACCATTTTAAAAATTGCGATAGGACACGTGGTCCCCGCCGCCGGGAACTGTCTCATCTGGTTTTTGGATTGCGACACCGGCGTGTTTTTGATCTTGCCGGATGGGTCAAGAAGTCGTCGTGTAATGTGCTTTTGGTCCGGGCTCCTTATTAAGTCGAGCTCTGCGTCCTAGGACCTCAATGGTTGTAGAACCTGCAGCAACCAAATACCGCTCCTCGGCTTTGCCCGCTGTAATTACTGCCCCCCGGATTGGGCCCAATTGGCCGCTATTCGTAGATCTCATTCCCTAGCATTGAAACATCAGATTTCAATGTGTGGAGTGGAGATGCTTCAGATCTCGCAAGGTCGTGGCCAACAGTCATCTGCTGCAGCTGGCAGCAAGAAAAAGAACGAGTCCACCCTACAGCGTCTTATGCGTATGTACGGCGATCATATGTCCGTTGTCCAGGTAGCAGCTGAGTTGAACTACTCAGTGACCTACTTCCGGAAAAAAATTGGTGCAGCCGACTATCAGCACCTGGGGTGGGTCAAGGCGATTTACCCTGCTCGTAAAAAGTCTGGTCGGTTCTGGGTATACCGTACTGAGGCCGTCGCAAGCTTCCTTGATAAGGGGGTTTGACGTGAGGCCCACAATACTTTTAAGCGCTGCGGTGATAGCTGCGCTTACACACGTCGTAAACGCAAGTGAGAGGCCAGAAGAATCTTCCCTGCCCGCCGCCGGCGGCAGCAGCTATTACAAGGGAAAGGCCGAAGGGTGGTTCTGGTACAAGGACCCACCTAAGGAAGAAGAGGAGCCGAAGAAGGAGTTGCCGCCTCCTCCCCCGCCTCCGCCTCCGCCACCGCCCCCTCCTCCCCAGCCGGCGCCTCCTCCCCAGCCGGCGCCTCCGGAAGAAAAAGTCGAACCTCCGGCCCCAAAAGGTCCAGAGGTGTTCAGTGTTGCCTGGATCAAGAAGAACCTGCCGAAGTACCGTGACCGAGCCATCGACAACCCGACCGATGCGAACGTTCAGGCCTATTACTACCTTCAACGCGTAATGATGGACAAAGCGTCGCGGTTCTCCGAGGCCTCGTCGCGCGCAATCATGAAGGATCCTTTCCTCGACGAAGATAGCCGGCGTCCAGTCGCGACATATGCAGCAAATGCAATGAATCGCGAAGTGACGGCCAACAAAGACAAGGTACTTCGCAGCCTGGCTGACAGGGTTGGGGTTTTCTTTTTCTTCAAATCAAACTGCATGCTGTGTGCCGAACAGGCAAACGTCCTGCAATCGCTCACAACTTCGACTGGCATAAACATCATTCCAGTTTCGCTTGATGGCGGGCCGTTGGATAACAACGCGTTTCCGGACTATCGGGTGGACGATGGCCAGGCCAAGAAACTTGAGATCTTTCAGACCCCTGCCCTCGCCTTGGCCATGCCCCCTCAAGGCACAGCAATCGTGGGATACGGCGCCATTACGCTCGACGTGCTGTTCAATCGAATTCTGATGGCCACGCGAGACGCTGGGATTATCGACCATAAAACATTTGCGAGCACGCAGCCGTTTTTCGACAACGGACTTCTGTCGATTGATGACTCGGACGGAATTGATGAGGAACTTCTCAATGACCCTCAAAGATTCGTGCAAAGTATGAAAGCCAAGTTGGCAAGAAAGGCTATTGACGTGGAGACCCCTAATGCGATTGAACAGTAAATCAATGATTCTGGCTTTGGCTATCGGTATAGCTCCGTCGGGAGCATATGCTGACATTCAGTCGCAACTGGATTCCATGTTCGATTCGATGTCGAATAGCACAGAACCGGGAGCGTATGAAACAGCGACGCGTGGTGTTATTACTGGCGGTTCATTGCGAGTTAGAAACAAAATATCCAACACGCCAATCGTCAACTTTCGACCGCCCTCCTTCCAGGCTGGCTGTGGCGGGATTGACATGTTCGCAGGTTCATTCTCATTCATTAACGCCCAACAATTCGTTCAAGCGTTGCGATCGGTCGCGTCTAACGCTGTCGGCGTTGCCTCTGGCTACGCGTTTAAACTGGCATTGAACGCTATGGGGCCAACTGTCCACAACGTCATCCAGAACCTTCAAGAGGTTATGCAGGACATTAATAGCCTGATGTCCAATTCATGCCAACTTGCCCAGGGCCTGGTCACAGACGCCTTCAGTTCCTTCACATCTAAAGAAACGATGAGAGCGGCCAATATCAACGTGACTGGGGGTATCGGCGATGCCTTTTCCTCGATCATGCCCGGTAGCCTGACCTCGAAGTCTCCAAAGGAGCAGCAAAGTGACGCTGGGTTAGCAAAATCCTGTGAGGACATTGGCAACGTCATCTGGTGCGCTATGGCACAAAATAATGCCAGGGGATTCTTCCAGTACGGATCTCGCCAAACTGATGAGATGATTATGTCCTTGACGGGAACTGTACTCATCACCGCACTCGAGAATGCCGATGATGGAAAAGGAAAAGTCCCTACAACCAAGTTCTATGGTCCTACGTCAATTACTTTGCAGGACATAGTTGAGGGCAAAAAAACAGACACTGTGCCAATTTACGATTGCTCCAGCGACGAAGATGCTTGCATGACTATTAAAACTCAGCAAATAGCATTTGATGGTTTGGCCGAAAAAATATTGAAGCTTTTTAATGGTAATGCGAGCTCCCCAGGCATTGTGTTTAAGTGGGCCAACAACGCCGGTCCGTTCAATTCTGATGAAGTAGCGATTATTGGGGCGCTACAAAAAACAGGATTTTCCGCGATGATTCAGCGGCTTGCCCAACATAGTGAGTACATGGCTAAGGGATTCGTTAGCGCGCACTCCAAAATGCTTGCTCTTGAGGGCGCCCACTCCCTTGCTGAGTCGTATATCAACGTAGCCTCAGAAGTTCTTAAAAAAGGAAAAATGGTTGACCAGCTAGGTGAAACAAGTAAGGACTTCCTGTCTGAATCTCGCTCTCGTCTCACCTCAGAGCACCAATCACTGCTGTCAAAATATGGCAATGAAAATGATATGGCCAAGGACTATCAGGTGCGCATGCAGATCATGCCGCCACCCAATTTTATCGCCACGATGGGCGCTAATCCTGTGAGGCCAAACTGATGGAGTTCACAATTTATTCTGTTGGCTCTGCAGTTTACCTCGAGGAGGTTTTGAACTCAGTTGCCATGATCTGCGGCACCGGTGATATTGAGTCTCTGGCCAAAATCGGGTTTGCGATCGGAGCCCTTATCTTGGGCTTTCAAGCAGTTTTCAATAACACCGCAATTCCATTCCAAAAACTGCTTTTTTGCCTGGTGTTGTACATGGCCATGTACGGCCCTTCTGGGCGGGCGATCATTGAGGACGTGTATGACGGCGATGTTGCGGTGGTTGATAACGTCCCGCTAGGTCCCCTAGCTGTTGGGTCGATCATCTCAAATATTGGTTATAATCTTACAAATCTCTTTGAGCAGGCGTTCTCAACACCTGCGATGACAAAGTACGGTTTTGCGGACCCGATTGAAACCCTGATGAAAGTTCGCTCAGTGACTGGTAATTTGATGTCTATTCCATCGTTCACCAATGGATTGGGCCCCAATAAAAACCTGGTTAACTCGTGGTCTAATTATTTCCGTGAATGCACGCTGCCCATGCTTGGCACTGATCTCCAAGATTATGCCGACCTATACCGGGCGAACGACCCAATGGGCGCTGCACGGTTTAGCAGCAGCGTTTATTACACGCAGATTTTCGATGGTCCAGTTGGGGGTAGAACGCTCAATTGTTCTGACGCACATACAGCGCTTGTTAACCTAACGGACTCAGCAACTGATAACGTCATGTCCGAGATCGCAACTGCGGGTTTCAAGCGTCCAGGAAAGACTGTCGATCCAGATGCGGTGACCTCTCGCATTGGTGATTCGCTGTACGCGCTGAATATGTCAGCGACCGACGCCCGGGCTTACACAATGGCCTCGGTTCTCTATCCAATATTTCTTCAAGCACCTGGTCAAAAAGCAGTAGAGGATCTGCAGGGCTCGTATGGCGTCATGATGGGCCAGGCCATGGCTCAGCAAAACACCCAGTGGGCAGCCGAAGGAACGCAATTTACGAAGTATGTTCGGCCATTCATGACCTTCTTTGAAGGCCTCATTTATGCCATCACTCCGCTGATGGCGTTCCTCATTACCATGGGCGGTTTTGGTATTGGCCTGATCAGCAAATATTTGATGTTGCTGGCCTGGATGATGCTCTGGATGCCGGCATTGGCAATTGTGAACCTTTACACGGTCTCGTCCACGGCGAGTGCTATGGAGTCCATTCTCCAGACGTCGTCGTTCGACGTTGGCGGAACTGGGGTGTCGTTCGAGATGCTCAAGCAGATGGGGCCTGCTCTTGAACAGGCTATTGGTGTCGCGGGGTTAATGGCCTCCTCCATCCCAGCAATATGTTTGTTCCTGGTCTCCGGTACAGCGATTGCTGCCTCTGGGATCGCAGGACGGATGAGTGGCTCTGACCAAATTAACGAGAAAATTGCCAGCCCTGATGTCGTAACCCCTGCAGCTGGATTGCAGACTACGCCCTACGCAACTGGCGACTTCGACAAGGGCGTACGCATCAACGGATCGGAAAATCAGCGTGGCAACATTTCAGTCGGGTCCATGCTGAGCGAATCCGTTCAAAGTTCAAGGGCGACCTCAGAGGGCTCCTCTCAGGCCTTTTCTAAGCAATTCACGAGCACGATGGGCAGATCGCTCGATAACTCGAAGACAATCGGTGAAGCTGCGGATATTGGGCATTCGCTTCAAACATCACTCGGCTTGGATAAAAGCGCGAGTTTCCAGGCGAAGTACGATTCGCTCAGATCTCAAGGGTACAGCGCTAGCAACATCGATGCGGCTATCGCGAGCACTGCGCTGAGCGGTGGCGTCGATGGCAAGCTTGGTGCCACTGCAGCTGCAGGCGTTGATGGAGGTCCTGCAGGTGTTAAAGCAGGTATCAACGGAGGCGTTGGGCTGAGTGCTGGGGCAACAGCCTCAAGTACTGATCAGTCAACGCGGTCTGATTCCCAGGCCTATGCGGATACGCTGTCTGCGGTCAAATCGTCTGGCCTTGGAGAGACTGTCAAAAGCGCACTTCAAAAAACCGATGGCACTACGCTGGCCAAGAATTTCCAGAGCGCTGACCGCTCGAGCCTTTCGAAAGCTGACCAGGATAGCCTTTCGCAATCGGCCCAGAAAACCATCAACGATCAGATGGCCTATCAGAAGGTTAGCGGCTTGGCGAATACCTATGGGTACTCTGAGGACATGAAGCTTGATTCGTTGACGGGCAAGGTTATCAACGAAGGCCGGGATCGGGCCGTTGTCGGTGACGCCATGAACAAGTACGGCCAAGAGTTTCAGGAGAACCAGCAGATGTTCAGTCAAACAATGCTGGATCCCAACCGTGCGAATACAGCTGCAGCGTTGTACACCCTGGCCAAACACCATGATTTCGAGGCTTTGACTGGAGCCACCGTCGACTATGACAAGAATGCGAATTTGCGTTCACCGGCGGTTGGCAATCTGGAGGCGGAGACAAGCAACGCAGGCCACATGGTTGACACAGGAGCATTTGACTCTCGGTTTAACACGGAGAAGACAGCTGCCGTTGCGGATGCTCACCAAAATATCGCAGCTAAACATGCTCACAATGATGGGATTGCGCAAAACGACTCTGAGGTTTACGCGAAAAAGGCATTGGATCCTGCAGCGGATAGAGCAGCTGATCGTATCCGCGGTTCGGCGACCGAACTCAACGATCGAGGTGAGTCCTCGTTTGGCATACTCGCTGCGGCCTCCAATGGCGTCGGAGCGGCTTTGGGCACCCGCGCGACACGTGAGGAGTACATGCACGAAGGTGAACAACTGGGTCTGAATGAGGCCCAGGCAGATGTATTTGCAACAGCAAGAGTTGGTGGCCTAACTGATAATTCAAGGGAACGTTGGGACAGTTATGCTGCTGCCAATCATATGGATAAGGACTTGTCCGATGGAATGTATAAGCAGCTGGTTGAGGCAGGGCTACACGACAATGGATCTGGTGGGCACCTTGCAGACATTCTGACGCTGAATCAGCGAGATAATGTCGGTCGCTGACATGTCCTCAGTTCCGCGGCAGTAAATTGAACCCTCGTTACGAAAAAAAACCGGCTTTTAAAGCCGGTGGGGGGGATGGGGCAATTTTCCGAATCTAGGGACAGAGCTAAATCCCGAAAGGACGGCGCCTCCGTTTGAATTGGAGGCTTTGTAAAAAGTTCCAACCCCTCAGAAAATTGGGGAATCCTGG
Source organism: Pseudomonas sp. NPDC086251 (assembly GCF_044746405.1). Taxonomy (NCBI): domain Bacteria; kingdom Pseudomonadati; phylum Pseudomonadota; class Gammaproteobacteria; order Pseudomonadales; family Pseudomonadaceae; genus Pseudomonas; species Pseudomonas sp. NPDC086251. The sequence continues at coordinate 149,320 of NZ_JBIVBY010000005.1, read as the reverse complement.
TGTGAGAAATGGATAAAAATGGGCAATAATGGGATAAGAATTGTGTAAAAAAGGGTCAAAAATAGTTCATTTTCCCCCGGTGTGGGCGTCAACAAAGCAATGTTAGTCAGCTGGCGCAGGCAAGTCAGTCCGGAAGGAATCGCGTATCGTGAACAAGCACGCAGAGACAAAGCTTGTAATCACTTTACACAATCTTGCACCGATTTGGATTGCGGTCGGTAGTTTGGATTATTCCAGCTGCGCCGCCACGGTGGCGACATGTCCTGCAAGACTGGTAACAAAGGTTTTGAGGCTGGTCAAATCGGAAAGAGACCCGTGCACTCCTGAGCCCACAGCGTCACGCGGCGAGGCGATCAGAGAGGCAGCAGAATAGAGCTGCTCCTGCATGAGCCGCTGGCACAAAATGTCGTACCGGCTCAAATAGGATGCACCATTAAACTCCTTGAACGTCGGGAAGTGAGGCGACCTGTCACGAACGGGTGTCCGCGAGCCTGGGGCATCTTCGACCACCATCAGCCAGCCAATGAAAGGCCGGGGTTGCTTGCCGAACGCGCCTTCACGGTAGGCAGTCCACAGGCAGTGTGCTGTGCCGATGGCCTCTTCCGTTCTGTTGTTGAAATTGTTCCCGAAAGACGGACCCACCTGGCTCTTGAGCTCAATGGCGGCAATCAGCTGGCCCTTGTGCATGACGATAATGTCCCAGAGCTTGGTGGGCCTGAAGTAGCCAGGAAGCGTCAGAGCAGCCTTTTGCTGATGAATCTGTGCGTGAGCCAGGCCGTTTTTCTTTACGATCTCCGTGATGAGATCGGTAAAGCCGTCCATATTCTTGCCGCCGGTTACACCGGCGCGCTCGCCTTGATCCGCTTTGCCGGATTCTATTTGCTTTTTCCTGGCGTCGTCCCTGCTCTGCCAGAAGGCTTTTATAGCGTCAGGAGTCTTGCTCTCATAATCAACAAGGTCTAGCGGCACAATTATTCTCCATTTCCACCAAGGGCGGCGCACTCCTCGGGAGTGAGTCCATATAGTTTAAAAACAGCGCGGTTACAGGCCGGGATATCGTGCTTCCCGGCAGCTTCGGAAAGCTCTTTCCTCAAGGCTTCAGAAACGTCCTTCCAGAGCGGAACCCTGATACGACGTAGATATTGCGCCTGGAAGCGCAAATATCCGCCACGCATTTTGGTCGAGTAGACAGATACAAAAAGTCTCGCTATGCCGGAAAGCAGCACCGCCTGAAGGGACTTGAGGTCCCAATCGTCCGAGAGGATAAAGTACAGATTGTGATGGGGGTACAGCGTACCTTCGTCATAGACGATATGGGCATCGCCCTTGATATCCGGAATCAACAGCTTCGGCTTTTGCGCTAGCGAAGGCGTAATGCGGTCAATGGTGCGATACCAGTTGGACGGCTGGCTTTTGGCGCAGTGCCGGTTGGAGATGACTTCTTTGTGGGTCTCCAGGTAGCGCCGCAAGCGCGGATATTTTTCGAGATCGACCAGCCCGCCTTCATCCTGGAAGGGGTTGATGACCCCGTAGCCGCGCCACTCAATATGCCCGCTGACGATGTCGCGGGTCATCGCGAGCGGCAGCTTGCGGTCCGGCTCGACATCAAGCGCATCGAAGGGCGCGATGTAAACCTTATCCGCGCCAGTGGCCACACCGATACCAACTTTGCACCCTGCCTCTTCGATAGTCGGGAACACAGTTTCAAGACGACGAACCAGATTCAGCTGATCCGAGGACTCCAGAATCCAGGGTTCATCGCCTGACGTGACGCAGGCGATCTCGCGTATGGAGTCCTCGTCTTTCGGCAGGGTCCTCTCAGCGAAAAGGGCTGCAAGCTTTTTCAGGTGCGGACGGTCCAGCGAGGGGCTGTGCACGATCCGCGTCGGTCCGGATTTTTGCCGGGAGATCACGGTAATCGCTGGGTAGGCGATGACATCGGTATGGAACGCCTGCGTGTTGGTCATATCGATATAGGCTTTCAAGTGGAAGCCAGCGGCAACCATATGGCGAAGCGGTCCGCCATAACGGTTTTTCATCCAGCGGTCTGCGCAGATGAAGCCCAGATTGCCGCCCTTCGTGAGGTGGTTAAGCGACCGTTCGATAAAGGGAATGTAGAGGTCAGCCCGGTCATAAATCGTTTTGTACCGGGAGCGGTATTCGGCCATCAGCACGTCAGGGATCAGCTCTTGCCGCACATAGGGCGGATTGCCTACGACAAAATCGAATTGCCCCGGAATCTCGGCCAGCAGGAAATCGCCTTGGATGAGCCAGCAGTCAGCGAGCGCCAAAGCGTCTTTGCTGGGAATCCCCGAATCTTTCAACGACTGGATCACCAGAGCCTTGGTCTGGACGAAAGTTTCCTGGTGCAGCTCGACAGCCCGAATGCACGCACCTAAGGAACCGAGCGCATCGCCATTGCCATCGCTGGATTGCCAGACTTGCAGCAGACGCTCGATTGCCGGCAGCAAAAAGTCGCCACCGCCAAAGGACGGTTCAAGCAAGCGAAGGCGGTGCAATGGCTGGTCGCTGCTGTAACCGCCAAGGTCCAGGATGAACTCGACAACCTTTCTGCGGGTAAAAATAGCCCCTCGTGCTTCCACACCACCCGTGGTCGCCAGTTCATGGACGGCTGCCGTAACAGGACAGAGGTCGGGGAGTGAAATCTGATGGAGGTTAAGAGATGTTGTCATGGGACCTTGAAGTATCTGAATTAAATATGAACATTCGGTTGTACGTTAAGGGGCCGAACTTTAATGGCGGCGGTGCGTTTCCTTGCTTCGGCCAGGTCGAATTTTAATTGGCGCTGGAGCCATGTTTCGGCACTGCCACCAAACACCAGATCAAGCCGAATGGCCATCTCTGGAGAAATTCCGGATTTACCCGTTAATAAATTGGAGAGCGCCTGTCGGCTAACTCCCAGGAATTCAGCCCCGGCGGTCACGGACAGGCCGCTGCGTTCAAGACACTCTTGCCGCACCAGCACGCCAGGATGTTGCTCATTGACGGACATCGCGATTCCCCCATCCCCAGGACGCGCAATGGTCAAGCGTCAAGCGACACTTGTCAATGTGCTCAGAGCCCGAAAGCAGACCAGCCCAGATGACTTGCCATACTCCTGAAAGGCTGACCTATGAGCCGGGCGGATTCGCGATAAATTCGCCACAAGCCTAAAACGCCCACGGCGGACAATGGTATGTGTCCATCCAGCTACTTCGTACTATCAGGGTCCGTATTGGTTCAAGAGCACTATTACCCATCCCGGGTATATTGCCGTAGAAGACGCCAAAAGGTGTTGTGACGGAGGAGTTTGATTGCGCGAAAGCAATTGACCTTTTGGAAGAAGTCGATTTTTGGGTGCGTAACCTCTTGCACGCGACTCAGTACTGGATGCCGACAGCGAACCAGAGTTTGTATAATGACTTCGTAATCCGCTTAAGGATGGACGTTTGATGGCCGTTGAATACAAGTGCGGAGACCGGGTGAGCAACGATGATAGCAAAGAGAAACGTATAATTGGTAACTTGTGATCTAAAAAATCAGGTGGTAAAGGAATATACCTGATTGCTTAGAAGAGGGACGAACAAAGTCGCAATGTGCGTGAGCAATTACTGCACGCAATTGGCTAGCACTAAGGAGAAGCATTAGCATAAGTCAATAGAGCTACTGGGTTTGGTTATGGCGCACTATCTTCAATCAAATCATCGCCCTCGCTTTAGTGGCGCGAGGGCCGAAAAATAATCAGCAAGCACTTCAATACATAAAGCGCCTTCACGGCGCGAGGACGCTTAGTTAAAAACCTCAAAGTGGCCAATTGTCCAAGCAGCGAAATATTCATCCCGGCAAGAATATTTGAGGGCAATTCTGTCGACACTGCATATTAGAATCAGCAGTATGACGCCCCTGAGCATACTTTATATTAATTACCTTCCCAGCCTAAGTGTGATTCCCGATATAAACTATCGGGACTTCATACTTGCTTGTTTTAGCGAAAGTCTTCATCGCTTTTTGGAATTGTTTCAATACCTATACGAGCGGATCGGCTTAAAAAAGCTTTCCCACCCTCGCCACAAGATTTTCTTGATATTAGCTTCCCATCTTTCAATACCGTTAAATAACTAACGAATGCTTGCGCAATTATATAGGTATAGCGCCCATTGTGAAATTTTATAATATCCTTATTTACGCTCCCTTCCGATGCCTCAACTATAAAAAACCGATCTTTAGGTGGAATCTTACTTTGGGGGTAAATCATCTCTATTTTTTCAGGAGTTCCATATCTGTACTGAACATAACCTTCGCTCGGCTTGTTGTTTTTATGTCCGCAAACAGAAACTATTTTGCCTTGAGGAAGAGGGCAGCTAAAATAAATCTCTTCAGTAGAAGAACACAAAACGATATCAGTCTCATCACTTCCGTATACATTTCCAGCAATGGAAAAACTTGCTAACGAAAATATAATACATTGAATCCTGCTATTTTTATTCATGCACAACACCTCGACTAAAGCTTAATTAAAAATTCCCTGATCCCATATTTTTTTGAAATTTTCTTTTCGGGCGGCACGACTGTTCGTCCGTAGATTTACGACATCCGTAATTGCATCGACTGCCGTATCAGTAGCCCCAATATCGGCTTTGAGATGCAAGCGATTCGAGACCCAGAAATACCCTGCTGAGCGAACGGCGTACTTCATTTGCAATAGTAGATCAGGCGTCGCTTCGAAATCATATTCTTCATTTGGCCATTCGCTAGCGTTACGACGAGACCATTCAGTAAAACTACGATAGTTAGCTCTTCCAGTTAGCTGCTTAAGCCCGCGCCCTCTATATTTCCAACCATCACCGCTAGCGTAGTTTCCATTCCCAAGTTCTACTCGCCCGCCATAAGCACTGTTCGCTACGGCCTCGTAATCGCGTTGATTTATGGTTGTACCGTCCGCCTTTATTGGTTTTGTAGTTTCGTAACCATGCGCGCGAGCTGCTGCAGGATGGGCCGCAAAATATGAAAAACTGCTAATAAGGGAAGATGCCTTCCAAACAAATACCTCTTCAACGGTTAAGGATGCTCCTGTTTCTTGCATGACTTGAGCAAAATAGTGGCTTCTGCGTAATGGCGTATTTAATTTATAAAATTCAGTATGCGTATTAAGCTCATCAGCAATGGCCTGAAGATCTGAGTATTTGGAGGGACCTACAGAAGGATAAATTTTCCTCATCATTTCCAATGTGAACTCAAAAGTGCCCTTAGCCTTCATATTCCTGATAAATTCAACTGGGTGAAAATGCCAAATTAAGCTCGACGCCATTTGAGCTCGTCCTGCCAGTTGGTCCCAGAACACGAAGTTATCGATCCTTTCTTTTTCATGCTTTAGTGTTTTCGGAATGGTCGCCAGCAACTGATCCAGTCTGCTCCACTTGGGCGAATCGGCTCTTTCTTTCCACTCGGTCGGATGATGAGCAACCAGCCTCGACCACTGGTCACGCGTGGCCGGGTTCATCAGTGCCACCTTGAGTTCGTCCGGTTCAACGATGCGATTGCCGTTGGTATCGATTTTTGCAAAGAGTTCCCTAAAGAACTGCGGCATGTCATCCGGGTCGAGAAAGCCATCTGCCATGGCGTTGCTCTCCTCGACAATCTGGAAGCCGAGTTTTTCCCAATCGTGCTGGGTGATGATTTCGGCATCACTTTTCTTTAGCACCCCGGAGACTGACTGACCATTTTCAACCACGCTTACTTCGTAGCAATCCTCCCCGCCGTCCAGGATGACCGGAGCAGCGCTGAGGTCAATAACATGCTTTTTGGTCAGACTTAGCGACTCCGTGGCCGGTGCTTTTCTCTTGAGCACCGTTGCGCTAGGCAAATGCAGGTACTGTTTGCCGGTTTTTAAGCCCGCTGAGTTCTGCAAGAAACTTTTAACGTCGGTGTCAGTGGTAAAAAGCTCGAGGTGCACCTGATGGTTGCTTTCTATCTCACCTTGTTCATTTTTGATGTTCTCGATGTAACCCAGGTAACCAATCGGATCGCCCGCCTTGATACGGACACTGGTGGAGACGACGTCATTAAAATTTGTTGGTGTTACCGTCTCCCACTGAACAAATTTGTTCGGACGCTCATTCTCAACAATCGTCCAAAACGTCGGAGGAACCGACTCGGGTCCCCAGCACCCACCGCTGACCAGCGTACATACAGCCATTCGTCGCGGCTGATTCCCAATCATCAAGGTCAGAACCTTCCGGCTATCGAATTCAACTACGCTGCTTTCGCACAACACCCTGCTTCCTATTTGCGCGCCCGCAGGCTGCCCATCGGCTGGATTCACCGGATCCTGATACAGCGGTAACTTTTGAGTCGCCGTGGCTCTGACCCTGCCGTGCCAATAATTGGGTCTCGCCCGCTCAGGTAGGACGTCGGCTGTCCAAATCTTATTGCCGGCCGTGTTCCGGTACGGAGCACCATTGTCTAGGTAAGCGAACCAGACTTCAGCTCCGACGTCACGGGTTTTGCTCACTCCGTCCTTCACACTGCCGGCAATAATCTTGCCTTTGGCATAAGTTACACTGGCGTTCTCGGCCCTATCCAGAATCTCCAGTTTGGTGCCGCTGCAGAGCTTTCCGCAAGCAGGAGGCTTGGGTCCTGCTGCGGGGGCGACGTCGTAGGCGTAAAAGTCACCCACATTCATGGTTACCTTAGGTTTCGGTTGCTCCTCGGGGGATAACCGGTAGTGGTTGTAGGGCAATAAGTGCATGTACAGGCTGTAAAACGTCAGGCTGTTCTGCTTGCCCTGGTTGACCCCTTCTTCCGGGTTGGGCGCTGATTGGTACTCATGACGCACCAGGCAGAACGAGTTGGAATACTTCAGCTTTTTGGCCGTCTCACCATCCCCAAAGGTCGCTTCCCCGTATTCGTCATTGAGTCTGTACGCCACGACCTCCCCATCGGCGATGCAACACAGCGCATCATCCCGCACACATTGTGGCGCGCTTAGGTCCGTGATGTGAATTCCGCCATGCCAGAAATTGTGAGCCCCCAGCAGGTAATGACCCGACGTTTCTTTTTCGAGAATTTGGTAAAGTTCGTTAACATCCGTAAACGGCGTTTTGTCGGGTTTTCTGAATGGGTAGTGAAACTTGATCATTAATAAAATCTTCCGTATTGCAGGAACTGGGGGACGTACACGCTGGGTTTATGTGCGCGGCGCCTCGAGGCGAAATGATCTTTTAGGCACCGACGTCCCTTCGGTTCGCGACACGCCAATTGAAACATTCAAGTTCGTTGTCCTTTTAACCCAGATGAAGAGGGGTTAACCGGAGAACCGAAAAGAAGCAGGGGGCAAGCTTGGCTTTATTTCATCCAGTAGTTCCCCGAGAGCCGGGACACCTAGTATCGGTTCACCACCCAAATCGATTTTTACGCTGCTGAAAATTCCATCGGGATTTAGTACAAGGTGCTGCCCCCCTCCCTTGAGGGTCAACGTGGCGCCGGCGTCCAAAATTACGTTGGCTCCGGATTGGATATGCACCTGATCACCTGCCTGGATAACGTGGGTCACGCCGGTGTGGGTGTAACTGCTACCCATCACACTGGTACGGTCATCGGCGCCCAGCACTGTGTTGCGCAGTCCGGTGGTGTGGTGCTCTTCCTCGCCGCCAATAACGTTATAGCTATTGCGGGTGATCTGCTGGCGGAGGTCGTTACCAATGGTGGTCTCGTTGTCGTTACGAATCAGTTGTTCCATGTCCCGTTCGGCACGCAGGAAGATTTTCTCTTGCCCGGCACGGTCTTCAATCATGAGTTCGCTGTAGCCGCCGCTGGCCGGTGAACTCTGGCTACGCAGCACCGTTTGGGTTTTGTTCGCCGGTAACAGGTGTGGCACGGGCGTGATTTTGTTCGGCACGCAACCGGTAATCAGCGGCTGGTCGGGGTCACCTTCGTTGAAGATCACAACGACTTCCATGCCCACGCGCGGGATGGTCACTGCCCCGAAATTATTTCCAGCCCAGTTAGACGCGACCCGCACCCAGCAACTGCTTTTATCGCTGGTGCGCCCGGTGCGATCCCAATGAAACTGGACTTTCACCCGGCCATACTCGTCGCAAAAAATCTCTTCACCCGTCGGCCCGGTCACGTGCGCAGTTTGACTGACCAGGATCGGTTTACGCCTGAGCAGCGGCGGACGATAGAACACATTCCATGGAATCGCCGTGAAGCTGTTGCGGTAGCCTTGGCTAAAGCCATCCTCTGACGGGACGTCGTCCGCATAGGCCTCTTCTAATGCTTGCGGTTGTTTCCCAGCGTGATGCACGCTGAGCAACAACCATAGATCGTTACACGCTTGACGCGGATGCTCGGTCAGGTTGAATAGATGCCCGCTGCGCAGCATCGCTTGGTCACTCTCACCCTCAATCAACTGGTAGTCGCTGCGGTGGCGCTCCAGCGCTTGCTTGGCCAGGGCCTTGGCGCGATCCAACCCCGTCATCGGGCGACCGTAGCGGTAATCCTCAAGCGCGGGATTAGATTCGGCAGTGAACTGGCCTTCCAGCACCAGGCTGGGGCGCTCAAAGTCGTAATCGCGGAGCGTGGCCCGGTTGGTTCGGCTGCTGAAACGTTGCTTGAAGCGCTTGACCACCGGATGATCGGGGACGGTCCCTTCGGCTTGTCGATACGGCGTGTCGCCGAGTAGGGGGAAAAAGGTTTGATCGTCGGTGAACACCAACTGATAATCGTTAGCCGAGTGTTGATGGTGCCAGGCAATCCCGTCTTCAGCACAGAGTCTCTGGACAAACTCGAAATCGCTTTCCCCGAATTGCGTGCAGTATTCCCGCTCGGGGCTGCTACGGACGTTGAAACTATACACATCGGTCTGAATGCCGTGACCAGCGAGGACCTGCGAGATGATGGCCGGTACCGTCTGCTTCTGAAAGATTCGCTGGTTGTAACTGAACTGCAGGTAATAAAGGACCGGAACTAGGCTTAACTGATAACGGGTAGCACGTCGACCCGAATCACCTACGCTCATATCCTCAATGTGGCCATGGATGCCTTCGCCATTTAAACCAAACTGTAGAAAGGCGGGCTGGCCGAGCAGACTTTCCAGGTTCACGTTAGGGTTCTCGCTGACGAGCTCTACTCGAATGGCGTACAGCTGACTAATTGCCTCGATGCCATCGAAGGCCAGCACCTTGAAATCGTGGTGAAGGGTGGGGATATGCAACGTGAACTGAGCAGTATTGGCCGGCAAGAACATCCTTACTCCCTGTATGCAATGCACAAATGCGTTCCGACCCAATGAGGGCACGCAGCGCACGCAAGAAAATGTAGTGATGCAAACGCCATCGGCCAAGTGCACTTGGCTGATGGCTTAACTCAATCGAACGAGAGTTAGGGTCAGACGGGGGCACGCCAATCATCGGAACCCGAAGTACCGCATACCTCGTGCGTCCAGGTGATTTTGCGGAAAGTGAATGCTACGTCCTGCAGGTGCGTGAAATGTGCATTCGACGGGTCTTGGCAGTTAAGCATGTAATCTTTGATGTCGACGATAATGGCGTCTTCCAGCTTGGTGGTGAAATAGTGCTCTTGAGTGCCAGCGGCGGAGGTGCGGTACCACTGAATGGTGACCTCGGTCAGGCGCTCGCCCGTGGTTAGCGCGGTTAACAACAGTGGAGACGCTTTGTCAAAAACTTTGGTGATCTTGACTGGCTTGTGGACGCGTTGACCGGTGGGTTGGCCTGAGTGTGCGTCGCGTGGAATGCTCACGTCGTGGCTAAATCCCTGAACCATGACTTGGTCTTCATGCCCTTCCTGATACGTATTGCCAACCGAATCAGCGGTGAACGCGCCGGCGGTGATCAGACCTTGTTTGGTACCGGTGATGGACATGTAGGCAGGTGTTGCCATGGAGACTCTCCTTGTTAAAAAATTGAGGCCAGAATGCGCAATTGCCTTCCGGATCTTGGTGAAGGCCGCTGTATATCCAGTTTTTTATAATCACTTACTAATCGTTTAGCGCTTGGGCCAAATACAGGGCGATCCTCCACCCGCACTAGGCCGCCAACCCGCAAAATAACCCCGCAGAACCCTAGCGAGATTCAAAAATTAAAGACAATTAATAACCGTCAAAAATGGTCAAAAAGCGCTGCTGCCATGATCGTAGAAAATGAGGAGCCCGCTCGTCGAGGTTTCCTCCACAACGGTCGTGCTAGTACCAGAATGTGTTGCTACGTCGGAATGCCGAGCGTTGCCGCCAGGTCGACGTGGTGCCCATGGCGCTACGCAGTTGTGCGGCGGTGATCGTGCGATCGGCCGCATCGAATGCCAGCGCCGTGCGCAGGGCTGGCCAGCAGTGTTTCGGTAGATTGCGCGGGGCGTGCAGCTCGCGGTCAAGTCGGGCGTCGCGGGCCTCGGTCGAGGGCAAGCGGCGGAACGGGTGTTTGCCGCTGGCCAATTCGTAAAGCACGCACGCCACGCCGTAGACATCGGCGCTCGCCGACAGCGGCTGGCCTTCGAGCAGTTCCGGGGCGGCATAGCCCGGGGTCCAGGCGTTGAAACGCTCGCGGCTCAGGTGCGGCAGGCCGGGCAGGATGCCTTCTTCGGCCTGGCCCAGACCGAAGTCGAACAGGCGCACGCCTTCTTCGCTGAGCATCACGTTGCTCGGTTTCATGTCGCCGTGCAGCACGCCGCGCGCGTGGGCGTGGGCCAGTGCGTCGAGCAGCGGCAGCACGATGTCGCGCAGTTCTTTCCATGGCAGGCCCAAGGGCCGCTCACAGAGTAATTTGTCCAGGGTCAGCCCACGCATGAGTTCCATGGTGATGAAGGCACGCTGGCAGTCGGTGTCGACTTCAAAGGTGTGCGGGCGCAGCACGTTGTCGTGGCGCAGGCGTCGGGTCAGGGCGAACTCGCTGTAGAGCAAGGCGCTGGCGTCCGGCGATTCGGCAAATTCTTCGCTGAGGATTTTCAGCGCGATGTAAGGGTCGGGATCGCCGAACTGTTCGCTCAGCAAGTCTCGTGCGCGGTAGACCGCACCCATGCCACCGGCGCCGAGCAGACGCTCGATGCGGTAACGGCCTGCGAGCACGTCGGGCAGTTCTCCGATGCTGGCTCTGGTTGGCACCTGCACAGGCTCTGCGGTACGCGGCTTTCCGTTTAGCGGCGTTGCGAACGCAAAGTAAGTCAGGTTATTGGCTTGCTCTTCGCTCACCAGCAGGTCGTCGATCGGCGGCATGAGTTGGGTCATTGGCGGATCACCACGGCAGTCAGGTTGTCCCGGGCCGAGCCACGCAGCGCGCCGTCGAACAGATGCTCCAGCGCGACGTGCGGCGCGGTCAGGCTCAAGGCATTGCCCAAGGCATCGCTGCTGAGCCCTTGGTACAAACCGTCGCTGCACAACAGAAAAACATCACTCGGATACACTTGGATCTCAAGCACGTCCAACTTCAGTTGCTCGGCGGCTCCGATTGCGCGGGTCAGCGCATGAGCAGCTGGATGTGCGCGCGCGTCCTTGACGCTCATGTGTTGCTCGTCGATCAGTTGCTGTTGCAACGAATGGTCCCTTGACAACTGATACAAGCGCTTGTTGCGCCACAGGTAGCAGCGGCTGTCGCCGGCCCAGATGCAGGCCGCGCGATTACCGTCCACCAGCAGCGCCACGACGGTGCTGCCCATGATGCTGTCGTGGCGCCCGGCAGTGACAGTCAACTCTTGACCCAAGCGGCGGTTCAGCCAGTGCAAACACTGGCGGATGCCTTTGAGTCGTTCGTCGAAGTCATCCTGCACCGGCAATTCCGCCAGGCTGGCGACGATCAACTTGCTGGCAATATCGCCCCCCTGATGACCGCCCATGCCGTCCGCAACCACCCACAGCCCCTGCTGTGGGCAGTCAAGAAACGCATCCTCGTTGCGCGCCCGCACCTTGCCGGCGTCGGTACGCGCAGCGCTGCGCCAGGGACTGGCAACCTGCATCAGAGCTGCACCGGCATACGAAAGGTGCGCAGCACGCCCATGTCGAACGGGTTCGGCGTGCGCTGGCTCGACAGCAGGTAGTTGGCGCGCAGGCCGCCCACGTCAGCCTTCAGAACCAGTACGTCGCGACCGCTCAGGTACTCGGTCTGCATCAGATCGAACAAGCGGAACAGCGACCATGGACCGGTGTTTTTCTCAATGCCGATCGGGCGGCCAGCGATGTGGTCCATGACCAGGCTGGTGCGACCGTCTTCAGCATCGGTCGGCCACTTGAACGCCACCGGCACGATCGGACCGTGGCGGTATTCGAGGGTCTTGTCGCCGAATTTGAACTCGGAACGGCTGACCGCCGGATCAAGGGTGTACGGCTCCAGCTTGAACTGCACTTGCGGCTCGGCCGGGTTGATCGAGAAGAAGCTCTGGCGAATCACTTGCGCCGCGGCCATTTGGTCGAGGTAAACCTTGGAAATCGGCAGACTGTGACCGTCGAGACTGCGCAGCCGATAGTTGCCAGGATCACCACTGACGAACGGACGCATGTAGTTATCGAAGAAGCGATCGGCGATGCCCTGCGCTTTGAAGAACTCGCGGAAGTCGCTGATCGCCACATCGCTGGTGCTGTGGGCGCTGAACGGGTAACGCTTGTTGATCGCCTTGCCGTAGAAGCTGTACAGCTCGCTCTGATAACGCTGATTGAGGTACTGGTAGGCATCGTTCAGCACCAGGCACCAAGTATCGTCAGCCAGTACGTTGAACCACACGCTGACCGGCCGCGGCAGACGAACCGATGCTATACGCAAGCTGCTCAGCGCATCACGCTGCCCGCCCATACGGGTCTTAGCCCATTCCAATGCCGCCTGCTCCGGCGCACTGGAGCGGGCCAGGCTAGCCATCTGCAGTTGCAGGTCGTTAAGTGCATTTAACGCAGAGGTCAAATCAGCGGCCGGGCCGTTGTTTTCATCCAGCAAACGATGCAACGGTTCAAAGCGGCGTTGCATGGCGTTCCTGGCGGTATCCGGAACGCTTTTCACCAGGGCACCAGACGCTTGGTCTGCTACAACGGCGGTGAGTTTGCCCAGCGCTCCGCCCGAATCAACTAGTTTTCCGGCAGCATCGGCTGCGTTTTGCGCACTGTCAGTAGGCAACGGGAAGCGGGTATTTTCACGTATCGCCACTAACAGCTGCACAACTGGCGAGTTAGCTGAGGTCAGGCCCGCCAGTTGGTCGGCGTCCTCGTCAAAATTCCTAACGGTCGCCAGCGCGATCTGGCCGATCGCTTCGCCCCAGAAGTTGGCGTAGTCGCGGAAATACAATTGCTCCAGCTCGACCATCAAGCGACGCAAGTCCATGCCGCTGATGCCCGCGCCTTCGCCCAGCACCCAGTTGTCCTGCAGGATGTCGGTGACCAGCGCCGCGCCCTGTATTGAAAAATATTGCTGATGGCCCTTTTGGGTGTAGAAGCCCGGGATCACGTAATCGGTGCCGACGAACAGCGCGCCTTGTGGGCCGAGGTGTTGGCTCAAGCGGTATTGCGGCAGGTTGCGAGCCTGCTCGCGCAGCATCCGGTAAACCACGTTCGCCAGCGACTCGCTGCGCAGTACCTGACGTGCCTGCGCCACCAGTTGATCATTCAGCGGGTAGATAAATGGCTGCTGGAGCAAACGCTCGAAATGCGTGTTCAAACCGTTCTGCACCGCCGTGTTGCCGGTGTAACGCTGGGACCAGTCAGTGGCAACCCAATCCTTCAGCCACGCGCTATCGCGCCGATCACTCATGTTCAGCATCAAGTACGCACGTAAGCTGTTGAACAGTCGCTGGCGATCGTTCATGTTGGCGTGGATTTGGCCTTCCAGCAGCGTTGCGACCTTCGGCAGCAGTTGCGCTTCCAGCTCGCGCTCGTAGGCGTCCTTGACTAGCGGATTGACGTCTTCACCTTGGTACAGCCCGCTGCGCTCGTAGTACGACACGTCGCCTTTTTTCGGGAACACCTGGGTCGCCGCGTAACTCGTGTCGAGAACCTTGAGCACCGCCGTTGAATCATCACGCGCGGTCAGGGCCACGCGCTGTTGCATCCAGTGGGTCGCCAAGTTGTGCAGGTTTTCCAATCGCTTATAGTTGGCGGAGAAACCGCCCGCCCACAGCATGCCGAACAGCGCGAGGGCTGCCAATGCGCCGACGTACAACGCACGTTGGCCCCACTGGATGCGGCGGCGTTCGCGCTTGTCCAGACCGGCCAGATCGGCTTCGGGGAAAATCACCCGGCTGAACAGGTGGTGGATGAACCGCGAGCGACCACTGCGCAGGGTCGGCAGTACGCCAGATTTGAACTCCGAGGTCGCGCCGATGGCGGCGTCCGGGTCCATTTCCTCGGTTAGGTGCGGTGCGCTGGTCAGGTAGAAACCGCGCAACTGACTGACGCGCTGATAGCGGTTGCCGGTGAACGCCATGTCGACGAACAGGCACAAGCGCTCGCCGATCTGCCCCAGTTGATGCGGGAAATCGAGGATGCGGCCACGGCGCTGAGTGTCGCGCTCCTGGTGTATGCGCATGATCACCTGGCTGTTCAGGCGACGCAGCAGTTCCTCGAACTCGGCGCGCAGCACGGTCACATCGGCGCCGCTCTGTGCTCTGCGAAAACTGGTGCCGAGCACCTGATCGCTTTCTTCGCGGGTCAGTTGGTCGAAGAACTCGTCGAAACCGAGCAGCGTGTCCGCCTTGCTCAGTACCAGATAGATCGGCACATCGACGTGCAGTTTCTGATGCACATCCTGCAGGCGCGTACGCACCTGACGGGCTACGACCTCCAAACCCTTCTCGGTCTCGCCAAGCAGCGTCTCCACGGGAATGGTCACCAGCACACCGTTCAACGGCCGGTTGCGACGACGCTTGCCCAGCAGCTCGAGCAAGGTGTGCCAGGCGTTGCCGTCCACTTCCTTGTCAGTCTGGGTCAGGTAACGCCCGGCGGTGTCGATCAGCACACCGTGGTCGGCGAAGTACCAGTCGCAATGACGCGTGCCCTGGGTGTCACGGGTCAGTTTGCGGTCAACCTTGTTGATCGGAAACTCAAGGCCCGAGAAGTCCAGCAAACTGGTCTTACCGCTGCTTTGTGGACCGATCAGCAAGTACCACGGCAAATCACTGCGCCAGCGTTCGCTGCGCCCGCGATAGAGACTCGAGGTCTTTAGCGTGCGCAACGCCTTCTTGAAGCGTGCGCGAAGCTCTTTGCGCTCTTGGTCGATCTGCTCTTCCCGGCGGATGCGCTCCTGGCCGTCTTCGCTGTCTTCGATGGCTTTCTTGCGCAGACCGGCGCGCCAACTGACGAAGACCATGGTCAGGCCCCAGATCAGGCACAGCGCACTGATGGTCAGCAGGCGGGAGGTCGAACCTTCCCAGAACTTGTAGTCATCGACCGCTAACAACGGCCCGACAAACCACACCAGCAGCGCGACGAACAGCACCAGCAGCAAGGTCCAGACCCAGGTCTGACGCAAGAACGCACCGACTTTCTTGAAAAACTCTTTCATCACACGCCCCTGTTTACAGCTTCGACTGCGGCTGGACCGCGGCCGGATCAAGCGGCTGATAAGGTTGCAGAACGGTCTCGCGTTGTTCGCCCAAGACCCAGGCGAAGCCCGAGTACATCACCACCAGGCAGACCACGGTGAACAGCACCACCATCCACGCCGGTACGATGCGCACCAGGCTACGGCGCTGATCGTTCAGGCCTTCCCAATGTGGCGACAACTCGCGCGGCACGTCGCCGTGCAGCTGACGAATTTGCCGATACAAGGCGTCGCGAATGCCTTCAAGTTCGAGCATGCCGCGCGTTTGCACGCGGTACTTGCCCTCGAAACCAAGCGCCAGACACAGGTACATCAATTCCAGCATCGGCAGGTGCTTGGCCGGGTTTTTGCTCAGGCGATCCAGCAATCCGAAGAACTTCTCGCCGCCGAATGTTTCGTTGTGGAAGCTACTGAGCAAGCTCATCTGCGACCACTCGCTGTCGTTGCCCCACGGCGTTGTCACCACGGCTTCGTCAAC
The DNA here is from genome assembly GCF_044746405.1 of Pseudomonas sp. NPDC086251. Taxonomy (NCBI): domain Bacteria; kingdom Pseudomonadati; phylum Pseudomonadota; class Gammaproteobacteria; order Pseudomonadales; family Pseudomonadaceae; genus Pseudomonas; species Pseudomonas sp. NPDC086251. The sequence goes on along the minus strand of NZ_JBIVBY010000005.1, from coordinate 133,318 downwards.
CACCGTGCAGAGCACGTAACGCGCGGCCATCACCTGGCTGCTTTCGACCCCGTTGTGCAGTGCCCGCGCCTCAAATAGGTTCAGTTCGCTCGACAGGCTTTGTTTGAGCGCATGCAGGTCGTCGTGAGCGTCGCTGTGTTTGAGCCGCACTACGTCCGACAACAACTCGGATGCTGCGGCCACTAGAGCATTGAGGCTGATGTTGAACGTTTGCGCCGGCCGCAGGCGCGCGGCGTAGATCATCCGTTCTTCCAATTGTTCAAACCGCGGTGGCGCGGCGAAATCGGTCAGCGGACTCGCCGCCGGGCCGTGGCCCTGGCGGTCGAGCAAGACGGTTTTATCGTCCTGATGGTGTTTCATGTCCTTGATCATGTCGGTCAGTTCCTGATGGCCCAGAATTTCAGTTCAAGCTCGGCGAATTCTCCGGACACGTGGAACGCGAAGCCGCCGGAGCGCTCGAGGTGTGCCAGGTCTTCGGAGCTGAGTTCGAGGATGAAATAGGTTTTGTTGGAGTGGAACGCGATCTGCCGCGGCGCCACCGGCAATGCTTTGACCTTGATGCCCGGCAGTTGCAGGTTGACCAGCTCGCGGATGCGCTCCACCGGGCCGACCTTGAGGTGAGTCGGCAAGCGGTGGCGCAACTCTTCAGAGTCGCAGTCGGCACTGGCCGCGAGCACAAACGAGGCCGAGCCAAGCAGTGTGTGATCGTGCAACGGCGCAACGGTGATCCCGTATTGACGCGCTTGCAGGACCAGTTCAATGGCGTGCTGCTCGAGCACCATTGACAATACCTGACGGATCGCATCCATCAGCTTGCGAAAGCTCGCGCCCTGATCGCTGTGTTGGTAACGACTGTCCAGGCGCGGGCGTTTGCTGTCGTTGGAAAAGGTCGCGAGATCGCCGAGCATGGTCAGCAGCGTGCGGTACAACTCTTCCGGGTGAACCTGTTGTAGGCCAAGGTAGTGACGCAGCAACAATTCGGTGCGGTTGATCAATTGCAACATCATGAAGTCGCCGACTTCCGCTCCACCGACCTTGCCGGTGGAGCGGATGCGCTCGGCGATGGTGTCGCCACGGTGACCGAGTAGGCTGATCACTTCTTTCAGGCAAGACAGCAGGTAGCTGGAGGCATGCGCCTGAAGGTAGGCCGGCACGAAATCAGGGTCTAGGCTGATCACGCCGGCGGGCGTGGTGCCGAGCACTTGGCAAACCTTCAGCTTCACGTAGGCCTGGTCGCTCTGCCGCTCGCCGAGCAACAGTTTGAAGTCTGGGCGGCCGCAGCTGACCTGACTGATGCAATCGTCGCCGGTATTGGAGTCGGCCACTTGCGCTTCGTACACGGTGTAACGCGCCAGCACGTCAGATTGTTCGGGACGGCGCGCCTCGATGTGGTTCTCGGTCACCAGCGGCAGTGCCAGATAGATCGGTGTGTTGCCGGTTTCAGGCGGCACGTCCAGCACCAACGGTTCGGTGTTGCCGCCGAGTTCGAACAAGCTGCCGTCTGGCAGAACCCCCGAGGCCCGGCGGATCACCAGTTTGCCCATGTTGAGGTACTGCACATCGAAGTCCAGATCGAGGAAACCCCAGGTGTAGCTGCCTAACAGTTGCGTGCGGGTCTTCATCTGGTGGTCGTAGTAACGATCATTGTGTTGGAAATGTTGCGGGCGCAGCAGCATGCCTTCCTGCCAAATGACTTTATGCAAATTCATGATCAGTCATCCGCCTTGGCGAGCGTGTCGTAGCTAATGCGAATGCCCGCCTGATCGAGAGTCAGGTCGGCCTCGGTGACTTCCACCGGGGTGACCTGCACCGTGTAACGCCACTTGGTTTCCGGTAGATCGCGATAGGCCGCCAGAATGCCAACGTAGCGGCTGCCCTCTTGCACACTGAGCTTGAGCTCGACGGTCTCATCCGGGCGCAGCTCCAGCTCCTCGCTGGCCACCAGGTCTGGTGCCAGCGATTCCTTGGCGTGCTCGTACAGACTGAAGAAATCGGCGTTCTCAAACGTCACCGGGTGCTTGAGCTCAAACAGACGCACGACGATCGGCGAAGGCCGCCCGTTGAGGTCCGGGTTCAACTGGTCACCGGCGGTGAGCTTGAGGTTGACCTTGGTGACGTGGGAATACGGCGACAACGACGAGCAACCGGCCAGCAGCACCAGCACCGCGAACGCTGTCAGTGTTTTGAAAAAAGCGGTCGAGCAGCGAGACATGCGCATCATCCTTGGTGGTCGGTGTGAAGGGTGGCAATCAGCCTAATCTGTTCTTCGTACGCCTGAGCAAAGTCCCGGGCCATCAGGCGTTCGCTCCAGTCATCGTCTTGACGCAGGGCATGGTGATAACGGCCATACGCTCGCCAGCGGCTGCCAGAAGTGGCCAGCAACGACGTGTTGTCGCGCTCGAAACGCAACGTCAATTGCTGCGGCGAGAAATGCTCCAGCGTGCCGCGCACGGCGGCTCGGCTGGCGGTCAACAGCGCCACCTGATGCGCCTGCAAATCACGGAAGGCGCGGGAGATGGCCTGCTCGGCCGGCAACTGGCTCGACTTGTTCGGCTGCAATAAAATGCCCAGTGCTTCACCGGCATCGACAGCGAATTTCAACGGATTTCTCTGAGTGCCTTGCACCGTGGTCTGCGCCAGACGCAGTTCGTGTTTCAGCTCGCTGCGGGTGCGCAGGCTTTGCTGCACACCGCCGATGCTTTGCTTGAGCAGGCACGCGGCCTTGAGCGCCATGGCTTCGCGAGCGTCGTGGTCGAGGCCTTTGAGGTCGACACCCAGCGCGGCGCCAAAGTGTTCCCAGAATCCTTCGCTCTGCCGCTCCAGCACTTTCGGCGCCGGGACAGGCGCCGCCGCCGGGGCGTCGATCAGCTGCGGGACCGTCAGGTTTTCCATGTCGATGCGTGCGTAGTCGGCGCGCCGACCGCTGTCCTCGAGGGCAGTGCCGGGAGAAATCAGTTCGTCGATTTCCGAATACGCACGCTCCTGCTGATCGAGCGTGTTCAGCGGGTCGAGCTCCAGAAAGGCGTCGTCGGGAATGATGCTGCCCGCAGGCTGCGGACGGCCGATGTCGGCGTTGAAGGTCGCCGGATCACGGACCAGCCGTGCGCGGATCTCGAAATCACCCAACACATAAAGACTGCCATGTTCGATGCGCATCGCTTCGCCCTTGCGCAGGCGTGCGCCGCTTGCGTTGTCCTGGATACCGTTGCTGCTGGTATCGGTCAGGAAAAACGTGCCATCGCGGTAGCTGATCGAGGCGTGATGGTTGGACAAGTGACGTTTACGGTCCGGGATGATCCAGTCGCAATCCTCGCCCCGGCCAATCAGGCCGCCAGTCTGCTTGAAGGTCTTCAGGCACAACTCCGGGGGCACGAATTGCTTGGTGTTCAATATTTCGAAAACCAGTTCCATGGTGATACTCCTTGGGGTCACTTACCGCGACTGACCGCCTGCGGATCACCCAATGGGCGATAGAGGTTGTCGTTATATTTGTAGTTACCGCTACAGCCGCCGAGGCAGAGTAGAACGACGAGGGCCAGCAGGAAGGCGTGCCAGTGACGGACAGACATCAAAAGGTCTCCAGTAAAACCAAGCAAGACGCAGCCCCTGTTGGGTGCGCTCCGAGGAACGAAAGTCGGGAACCGGGAACATCGACGGTGTGTTACCTCGCCATCGACGTCGCGGGGATAAGCTTCAGGCGAATTTGCAGATCACGCCGCCGTCGCCGTCGAGCGTCGCGTTGACCCGCTTGAGGCTTTCACCGCTGGCCATCGCGTCGAGCAAGCGGTCGGCCACCAGCGGCAGTACGTGCAGGTCGAGCAAATGGTCGATCAACCGCGCGCCGCTGTCGCTTTGGGTGCAGCGTTCGGCCAAATGGTCGACGAGGTCCTGGGAATACGTGAAATCCAGCTGACGACGGTTCAGGCGTTCGCCCAGACGACCGAGTTTGATCTCGATCAACTCGCGCAGCACCGGGCCACCGACCGGGTAGTAAGGCACCACGCGCATCCGCGCCAGCAGCGCCGGTTTGAAGTGCTTGCTGAGTACCGGGCGAATGGTTTCTTCGAGGACTTCGGCCGATGGGCGTGCGCCGCTTTCGCAGAGCTCGCTGATGCGGTCGCTGCCCAGGTTCGAGGTCATCAGGATCAACGTGTTGCGGAAGTCGATCTCGCGCCCTTCGCCGTCGTTGGCCACGCCTTTGTCGAAGATTTGGTAGAACAGGTTCAGCACGTCCGGGTCGGCTTTTTCGACCTCATCCAGCAACACGACCGAGTACGGTTTCTGGCGCACGGCTTCGGTGAGCATGCCGCCTTCGCCGTAACCGACGTAGCCCGGTGGCGCACCGATCAGGCGCGACACGGTGTGCTTCTCTTGGAACTCGGACATGTTGATGGTGGTGAGGAAACGATCACCGCCATACAGCAAGTCAGCGAGGGCCAGCGCGGTTTCGGTCTTGCCGACGCCGCTCGGGCCGACCAGCAGGAACACGCCGACCGGTGCGTCAGGTTTGTTCAGGTCGGCAGCGGTGGCGCGCATCGAGCGGTCCAGCGCGTGAACGGCTTGTTCCTGGCCACGAATGCGCGTGCGCAGGTCGGTGGCGAAGCTGGCGACCTTGGCGTTGTGTTCACGGGCCAGTTGCGCCAATGGCACGCCGGTCCAGGCGCTGATCACTTCGGCGACCAGACGTGGGCAGACTTCGAAGCTCACCAGACGTTCTTTGACCTGAAGCTCGGTCAGCGCTTTGTGCGTGTCGTTGAGTGCGGCTTCCAGGGTTTCGACGCTGTGCGCTTCGTCCACCGGCAGCGTTTCGATCACGGTGCCTTCGGCGTCTTCTTCAACCGTGACGATTGGCTCGGCGGCGGCAACTTCGCGCGCCTTGGCCAGTTGCTGACGCAGATCCAGCAGGCGCTCGGCCAGTTCTTTCTGTTCGGTCCACAGGGTTTCCAGCGCAACCCTTTCCTCTTCGGCAGTAGCCAGTCGATCTTCCAACGCGTCCAGCGCTTCGTGATCGATCAGCAAACCAGCCTCGGCATCACGCCGCAGGGCCTGGCGCTGACGGCCACCTTCGGCCAGCTCGCCACGCAGGCGCTCAAGGCTTTCTGGGGCGGCGGCGAGGCTGATGCGTACGCGGGCGCACGCGGTGTCGAGGACGTCGACGGCTTTGTCCGGCAGCTGACGGCCTGCGAGGTAGCGGGCAGACAACTCGGCCGCCGCAACCACCGCGTCATCCCGGAGGTAGATGCCGTGGCTCTTCTCGTAGACCTGAGCCAGACCACGGAGGATGGTCACCGCTTCGCTGACGGTCGGTTCGTGCAGTTGCACCGGCTGGAAGCGACGGGCCAGGGCCGGGTCTTTCTCGAAGTATTTTTTGTATTCCGCCCAAGTAGTGGCAGCGATGGTGCGTAACTCGCCTCGGGCCAGGGCTGGCTTGAGCAGGTTGGCCGCATCGGATCCGCCGGCATTGCCGCCCGCGCCGATCAGCGTGTGGGCTTCGTCGATGAACAGGATGATCGGTTTCGGCGAGGCTTTGACTTCGTCGATCACGCCTTTGAGGCGACGTTCGAATTCGCCTTTGACGCTGGCGCCCGCTTGCAGCAAGCCCATGTCCAGCGACAGCAGCTCCACGCCTTTCAAGACTTGCGGCACTTCACCGGCGGCAATGCGCGAGGCCAGGCCTTCGACGATCGCAGTCTTACCAACCCCGGCTTCACCAACCACGATCGGGTTGTTCTTGCGGCGACGGGCGAGGATGTCGACCATCTGGCGAATCGCGCCATCGCGGCACAGCACCGGGTCGAGTTTGCCGTCGCGAGCCTGTTGAGTGAGGTTATGCGTGAAGCGCTCCAGCAGCGATTCGCCGGGAACGGCCGGTTTGCCGGTGGCCGGTTGCTCTTTCTGCGACAGGGCGAATTCTTTCAGGCGCTCGATGTTCAGCTTGGCCAGCAACGACTGGTAGCGGCTGCCGGCGTAGCGCATCGGGTTGCGCAGCAGCGCGAGGATCAACGCGGCCTGCTCGACCTGGCTCCGGCCCAGTTCAAGGTTGGCGACCAGCAACGCGTCTTGCAGCCACTGCACCAGTTCCGGGGCGAACACCGGGTTGCGCGAGGCGCTGTGCTCGACCCGCGATTGCAACGCGGCGCTCAGTTCGCCGGCATCCACTTCGGCGTCTTGCAGCGCGCGTGCGAGCAGGCCTTGCGGACGCTCCAGCAGGCCGAGCAGCAAGTCTTCGACGAGGATTTTGCTGCCGCCACGGGCGACGCAACGCTCGGCCGAACTTTCCAGATCACGACGGGTTTCGGCGTCCAGCGCCTGGATAAGTTGTTGCAGGTCTACGTTGATCATTGGTCATCTGTCCTTAATGAATTTTGCTGCCCAGGGTCACCACGCCGTCCGCTTTTTCGCGGCCCAGCCAACTGGTCCATCCCAGGCGACAGGCGTTTTGCTCACCGATGCGCAGCTCGCGGATTTCTTCCTGGCGCAACACCAGGCGAATGTCGTAATCAAGCGGGTCACGCAGGGTGAACCGCACCAGCGCGCACAGCGGCTGGTAGCCGAAACCGATCGGCAGAAATTCGTGGAAGCGTTGCCAGTCGAGCTCGCGGATGTGGATGCGGAATTTGCCGCTGCGATCGCGCACGTGTTCGCCCAGCACCAGGTCTTCGCCGAGCAGGCTGTTGGCGCGGCCCAAACGATTGCGCTGCTCGTCGAGAATTTCCACGCGGCGCTCGATGCACTGCTCGATGGTCAGTTCGGCATGCTTGAAGTAGTAACGCAGCACCGCTTCGATCAGCGCCGCCGAGTGCGCCCGCAAGCTGAGCAAACCGAGGTACGGCAGCAGGCGTTTCCAGTTCAGTTCCTGGGCCTTGCGGATCTCTTCGCCACCGAGGCCGATCAAGGCAAACAGTTGCGCCGAGAACGGGTCGAGGGCGCCGCTCTCGAAACTGGCGCGGTAGCGGTACTTGCGCCAGATCGGCAGCATCAGCCGTTGCAGGCGATGGTGGAACAGGTCGAGGAAGTTGCGGGTCGGGTTGCCGTCCTCGCTGTCGCCCAGGGCTTGTTCACCGTAGAACGCCGGCAGCGGCGAACCGGAGCCGACCAGGCCGATCAGGTTGAAACGCAGGCGCGCGCGCATGTGCCCGTGCTCGTGGAAAAACTCCACGCGATCGACGTCACTGCCCGGGAAGCCCAGGCTCGGGTTGGCCTGGAATTCGAGCTGGTCATACAGATCGTCCTGGCTCAGGTGCGGGTGGGCCTCGCGCAGCCGGTCAACCACCAGCAGCACGGCCTGAAACAGCGAGTACTCGCGTATTCCTCGGGTCAGTCCGCTTAAAGAAGCGGCTGAAGGCCCATACGTGGTGTCCATTGGTACACCTCTCCCTGTGTGCTTTTTACCCGCAGCTCGTGGTACGAATTGAGACTGGCGTAAAGCGCGAAAAACTCGTTAAGAACCGAGGCGAAAACGAACAGGTCGCCCTCGCCGATATACCCTTCCGGGTCGATGGTCAGCTCGGTGCGCAACCCGCGTACCGGCAACCCTCGGTGCAGTCGATCGACGTGCTGGTGCTTGATCGACTTGAGCCCGCCCAGCAGGCGTTTGCTGACTTTTTCAGCGTGTTGGTCGTAGTAGCGCGGCAAGTCGTAGGTTTCGAGAATCACCTTCAACGCATTGACGTCAGCCAGGGACAGGTAGTTGAGCGACATGTTGCTGATCAGCTTCCAGAGGAAGTCACGGTTCAGCGGCGGCGCGTAACTCGGCGTGGCCGGAGTGATGTTGCGGAAACTCAAAAACTCCGGCGTTTCTTCGCAGGCCTGGCTGATGTCACCGAGCTTGAGCTTGCGCGGCAAATTCTGGTTGGTGCACATCAGCTCGATCGACAGGGTTTCGTGGGCTTCGGTGTGACGGATGCCGAAGCTCAGGTAAGTGTCAAGGCCGTCGTGCAACGAGGACGAACGCTGGCGAATGCTGTAGTGCGGACGGCTGGTGGGCACGTCGAAACTCAGGTCGTGCTCGAACGATTCGAACGGCACGTATTCCTGATAGCCAAGGCCGCCGGGCTTCCAGCCGGTGACGGTTTCCACCGAGAACACACCGCAGTTTTCCAGATCGTATTCGGCTGGCAGCAGCAAGTATTCGTCCTGCTTGCCGTCGAGGCGGATCGGCAATGCATCGTGCTTGAACAGGTTCACGATCGGCGTGCAGTAGAGCTTCACGTTGTCCAGCGTCGGACGCAGGCGCTGGATGCCGCTCTTGCGAATGTCGAAGCGCAATTCGAGGCCGCGCATCTGCTTGAGCGTGTCTTCCGGCAAGGCCTTGAGCAGGTCCAGACCGTTGATATCGACGAACAGGAACTTGTCCTGGAAGGCGAAATATTCCTGCAGGTAGCGGTAGCCACGGAAGGTGTTCAGCGGATACGGGATCAACGCTTCTTCTTCGGCAAAACCCACCGGCTGCACTCGGTCGCCGGGCATCTTGAACGCCATCGGTTTGCCGCTGACGCCATCGATCGGCTGGCCGGCGCCATCCAGCGGGATCAGTTCGATGCCGTCCAGATTGCGCAAAAGGCTGAGGTACAGCATCTGGCTGATGTAGCGCTCGCCGGCGAAGTGCAGGCGCAGACGACTCAGTTCCAGCTCGCCGAGGTGACCGTCGGCACTCATCTTCAGCCGCAGGCTCAACAGCGAACCGTCGCCCTTCACCGAGTAATTCAGCGCGGCCAGATCCAGCGGCAATACGTCGGTCGGGTAGCAGGTGCGAAAGCGGCAACGCACGTCATCGATTGGCTTGCTCTCGACCGGCGTATCGCGGTCAACCCTCAGCGCCGGACCCGAACGCTTCAACGGGTCGAACTGCAAAATGCTGAACGCCGGCAACGGTCGCATGTAGTTGGGCCACAGCAGGTGCATCAGGGAATGGCTGAGTTCCGGCAATTCGTCATCGAGCTTCTGACGCAGGCGCCCGGTGAGGAACGCAAACCCCTCCAGCAACCGCTCCACGTCCGGATCCCGCCCAGCCTGACCGAGGAAAGGCGCCAACGCCGGGCTACGCTCGGCGAATCGACGACCGAGCTCGCGAAGCGCGGTGAGTTCGTTTTGGTAGTAGTGATTAAAAGCCATGGTTTCCCTGGTTGACCTTGACTTGGCCGCTGCCATCCAGGCACGCGGCGAAACTGACCTGGCGTTTGAAACCATCAACTTCCAGCAGGCCTTCGATGCTGAAGGACAGGCGCAGCTGATCGTCATCACGCGGCAGGGAAATGACACGCACGTTGCTCAGGCGCGGTTCGTAGGCTTCGATGAAGCTTTCGATGGCCAGGCGAGCCTGACTCAAAGAGTCGTGCAGGCTCAGGCGCATGTCATTGAGATCGGGTAGCCCGTAAGCGGGCAGCGTCTGCACGCTGCCCGCACGGGTGCTGAGCATCTTGGCCAGATGGGCAGCCACCGACGCCGTGGCGCAAACTTCGCGGCTCCAGCCGGCGCGTTTGTCCGCCTCGCCACCCAGGCGTTCGAAAAGGCTGCCGTATCCGATCATGGGCGTTTTTTATATCCGTCGTACGTAGGCTCTTTGTCCAGCTTGCCCACCAGTGACAGGGTGAAATCGGCACCCATGTACTTGAAGTGCGGGCGCACGTTCAGGCTGACGCGGTACCAGCCAGGCTCGCCTTCAACATCACTGACGATGATCTGGGCAGCGCGCAGTGGACGACGACCACGGACTTCGGCGCTCGGGTTTTCCTGGTCAGCCACGTACTGGCGGATCCACTTGTTCAGTTCCAGCTCGAGGTCGGTACGTTCTTTCCACGAACCGAGTTGCTCGCGCTGCAGCACTTTCAAGTAGTGAGCCAGGCGGTTGACGATCATCATGTACGGCAGTTGAGTGCCGAGCTTGTAGTTCAGCTCCGCAGCCTTGCCTTCAGCGCTGATGCCGAAGAACTTCGTCTTCTGCACCGAGCTCGCGGAGAAGAACGCCGCGTTGTCGGAGCCTTTGCGCATGGTCAGGGAGATGAAGCCTTCCTCGGCCAGTTCGTATTCACGACGGTCGCTAACCAATACCTCGGTAGGAATCTTGGTTTCGATTTCGCCCATGCTTTCGAAATGGTGCAACGGCAAGTCTTCAACCGCGCCACCGCTCTGCGGGCCGATGATGTTCGGGCACCAGCGGAATTTGGCGAAGCTGTCGGTCAGCTTGGTGCCGAACGCGTAGGCCGTGTTGCCCCACAGGTAGTGCTCGTGGCTGTTGGCGACGGTTTCTTTGTACTCGAACGACTTGACCGGGTTTTCTTCCGGGTCGTACGGGTTACGCAGCAGGAAACGCGGCACGGTCAGGCCAACGTAACGGGAGTCTTCCGACTGGCGGAAGCTCTGCCATTTGGCGAATTGCGGGCCTTCGAAGTGATCTTTCAGATCCTTCAGGTCCGGCAGGCCGGTGAAGCTTTCCAGGCCGAAGAATTTCGGGCCGGCCGCAGCAATGAACGGCGCGTGGGACATGCAGGCAACGCTGGACACGTACTGCATCAGTTTCACGTCCGGCGAGCTTGGGGACATGAAGTAGTTGGCGATGATCGCGCCCACCGGCTGACCACCGAACTGGCCGTATTCAGCGGTGTAGATGTGCTTGTACAGACCCGATTGCATCACTTCCGGCGAATCGTCGAAATCGTCCAGCAGGTCTTCTTTGGAGACGTTGAGGATTTCGATCTTGATGTTTTCGCGGAAGTTGGTGCGGTCGACCAGCAACTGCAGACCACGCCACGACGATTCCAGGGACTGGAAGTCAGGGTGGTGCAGGATTTCGTCCATCTGGCGGCTGAGCTTGGCATCGATCTCGGCGATCATGCGGTCAACCATGGCCTTCTTGACCGGCTCACCGTTGTTTTGCGGCTTGAGCAGCTCTTCGATGAAAGCCGACACACCGCGCTTGGCGATGTCGTAGGCTTCGTCGTCCGGCGTCAGGCGGGTTTCGGCGATGATGCTGTTGAGAATGCTGTATTCGCCGTTCTCTTTGCTCTTTTGCTGTGCTGCGCTAGTGCTCATTGTTGGCTTCCTTGGCTGATGGTGGCTCAGACGTTCTGGGGGGCGTCCTGGGCTGCGGCGTTCAGGCCCAGCTCACCCAGTACGCGACCGCGGGATTCGTCGTCGGCGAGAACGCCTTCGATGGCTTTGCGGAACGCAGGCGCGTTACCCAGCGGGCCTTTGAGGGCCACCAGCGCGTCGCGCAGTTCCATCAGTTTTTTCAGCTCAGGCACTTGCTCGACCAGCGAGGCCGGGTTGAAGTCCTTCATCGAGTTGACGCGCAGTTTCACGGCCAGTTCTTCAGTGTCGCTTTCTTCCTGAAGACGGTTCGGCACGCTCAGTGTCAGGCTCAGCTCTTGCTTGGCCAGCACTTCGTCAAACGTCATCTTGTCGATGCTGATCGGCTTGCGATCTTCGACTTTGCGTTCGTCCTTGCGGTGGGTGTAGTCACCGATTGCCAGTAGTTTCAACGGCAGTTCGATCTCTTCCTGGGCACCACCGGTGGCAGGTTTGAACGTGACGTTGATGCGTTCCTTGGGGGCTACCGAGCCTTCTTTGGCCATGGCTTTTCTCCTTGCGGTTGTGGCCCTGGGGCCTATTCGAGTACCACTTCGAGATCGAGGTGGCACAGCCTGCGATAAATCTCTTCCTTGCGTTCACGTACGGCATGGTTCTGCGGCAACAACTCGCAGCAGCTATGCAGTAAATGCAGCACTTCCAGCGCAAGATCGGGCTCCCAGGCGTTCAGGCCTGAGTCCTGTAATGTTTGGTCGAGTGTTTCGAGTTGGGTCTTGGCCAGTTCGTATTTCTTGGCCATGAAACACAGCCGCGCCAGGGCGAACTGCCAGAAGAATCGGACGCGTCCACCGTGGGCGCTTTGCAAACCCTGCTTGAGAATTTGCACCGCGGCCTTGAGGCCGTCCTTGCGCAAAATCGGCAGGACTTCTTCCAGCGCCACTTCCCAGGCTGGCTGGGTGTCGGCGACTTCGACCTTGCGTGGCGCACTGGCGGTTTGCAGGTGCGGCATGACGTTAGCGCTGATCCAGGCGCGAGTGGCCGGATCAGCGAACGGGGCGCCGTCATGGAAACGCAATTCGATGATGCCGGGCAGGCGCTGAATCAAAAGCGCGAAGTGGATTTCCACTTCGCGCATCGCCATCTCGGCATTCAGGCACTGGAGGCATTCCCAGACCATGCGCTGGCCATCGAACCAGAACGGCGCCTTCGCCAGGCTCGCCTCCAGCTCCACCAGCAAGTCGGCATATTTGGCCTGGTCGTATCGGTCCTGATAGGCCTTGAGCTTGTCAGCCGGCAAGCCGCGCAAAACGGTGATGTGTTCGGCATTGCGTTCGGGGACGGCGTCGATCGGTAACCACAGCAGCGTGCGATTGAGGCGCAAGGCACGCATGTCGGTGGCTTTCTGTTTGAGCCACCAGGCGCACAACGGGCGGGCGTTTTCCTGCTGCGCGCGCAACGCCTTGTGGGCTTCTTTTTCGTTATCGATCGGGGCGCCGGGGGTGAACAACTGAGTCGCGGCTTGTTTGACCTGCGCCACGGCGGCACCGACCACACCGGGTTCCGGTTGGTTGTCGGCGGCGCGCTGGACCATGGTTTTCAGGCGACGGGAGATCGGCAGCAGCAGCGGCGCGTCGTCGCCCAGGTGCTCGGTGCAGGCGGCATCGAGGCCTTCCAGATGTTCCACCAGACGGCGGAACAGCGGCAGCTGCTCTTTGATCGCGATGTTTTCGTTCAGCACCTGCTCAAGGCGCGGCACCAGCCAGCTGATGGCGGCGGCGCGGGTTCTGGCTTTGGCTGGATGAATTTCGGCCCAATGGCTCTCGCACAAGTAATGCAGCAGACCAAGACCGGCCAGCAAACCCTGAAAGGATTCACACTCGTACAGAGCCCAGGTCAGCCACGCAGCAACCCGTAGATTCTTGGATTGGGTGCGCAGTACCGCTTCACTGTCTTCGCGAATTTTGAACCAATCGATGGGTCCACGTTGGTGCATGGACGACGCTTTGGCCAACTCTTGCTCTAACGCCTCGATTTCGTTCGAAAAGCGACTGTCTTCACCCGCAAAGCTTTCCGTAAGAACAGCACATTTAGCAAGATCGAGGTAATGCTTATAGAGCGTATCCGCGTAGGACATCCAGGGCCTTCGACGTAGATTGAAATAGAGAGCCGAAGCTATTAACCCCCCTTAGTATTCCAGCGCAGATCTGGATTAATCGAATCAAAACAAATCAAAAATATTTAACGACGGGACCGGCAGCGGTAGGTCGCCGCCCACCGGCATCGCAGACCATGGAGTCGTTCAAAAGGGCAGAGGTAGCTATCCAATTTTAATATACATCAAGATTTTTAACGCAAAATACGATGTGTATCCTGCTTCAGAGCTCAGTAGGTTTTGAGGGCCGAGCCGGTCTTTTTACCGAGCGGAACACTCAAGGAAAAATTACCTACTGCGACTCAGGAAGATCAAAAAACGGCATGAGGTTGGCTTGATCAAGTTGCACGCATTCAGAACTGCGAAGATGTATGTGTGCGAGGCAAACGAGGTTGAGGGCAATCGGCCAGACCCGGCCGGGTATCGAAAGCTGACGCAATGCGGCTACAGCTCGTTGCAAAACTGTATCCGTCGACTCGCCCGTTACTTCAAAGCAGAACAGCTAGGGCATTTTTACAAAGGGCAGCACAGCTGCCCCGGTATCTGTTTCAGCGAACCTTGGAGCTCGTACCTTCCGCCTACTAGAGCGCATCGCCTTTACGTCCCTCCGCCATCCACAGTGCGGCGGTGTCGACAATTTCCGTCGTCAATTGACTCAGCCCATTCGGCGCCATCAACCGCTGACAGGCACGGGCCAGCTCCACACTGTCGCGCCAATAACCCTGACTGACCTGCATAAAGCGTTTGGCCGTGGCCCGGTCGACTTTGCCGAACAATGGCTGCAACACATAGGCTTGTCCCTCGTCGATGCGGCGCATGCGCGTCAGGTGCAAGGTCTTGGCGCCGATGCGTGAGGCCAGTTGGGCCAGGTACACCCCGGTCTGCGGCGTGCGAAACTGCCGGTTCATGAGGTCGGTGCCCATCAGCAGCAAGGCCATCCCGGCTTCATCGGCGAGAAAGCGCAGGCCTTCCAGTTGCGGCCACTTCAGGTGGTTGGCTTCATCGATGATGACCAGCCGGTTGTTGACGCGTGGCCGTAGGCGGGCAATTTGCGTGGCGGCGGTGCCTCCGGTGACGTCCAGCCCCAACGCGGCGCATAAATCAATCATCAGCGTTTTCGTCGACATGCCCTGATAGGCGCAGACCCGTACCGCGCCCAATTGCGCCACCAGATAATGGGCGATGGTGCTTTTGCCCGTGCCGGGTTTGCCGTCGATCTTACCGACGCGGTTACTGTCGGTACTCAACAAGGTCTGGGCCAAGGCCAACGCTTGCTGCACCGCTTGGGTTTCGATCAGCGTGCTCATTGTTCATCCCCCTCTACGCTGGAGACAGACGATAACGGGGAAAATGACTCCAGAACGTTTGTTGAATCCAGCCACTCCAGCTCATCGTCCGAGTCGGAGTCTCCCTGCGCACTTAACAAGGCATTGGGCGGCGTGAGCCATTGCGAGGTGACGGTCGAGTGATGGCCTGCGCGAACGGGCAGCGCTCGGGCTTGATGCGCCTTAAGCGCCTGCAACATGCTGGACATGCTTGGCGTTAGTTCGATGCGCGGGCCTTGCGGTATGTTCGGGGCGGGCTCTACTAGTTCGGTGCGCCGCTGCATGGCCTGTTCCAAGTCCAGGCGCACGGTGTTGCCGCGCAAATCATGGATATGCCGTTTCATCAGTTGGTGGCGCTGCGCTTGGATACGGGGACCGTCCGGGCCAAAGAAGGCGAAATGCTGCGCCTCTTCGGCGGCGCAAATCAGCTGGTTATGCTCATCGAAGACAAACAGGTAACGCTCATCCCACTTGGCAAAGCGGATGCGCAGGCGCTTGCCGTTGTGTGCCACCAGCTTATCGTCATAGTAAGTCTTACCGTTCCAGTTGACGTAACCGCCGCCCTGAATCAAACGGGTCTCTTCGCAGGAAAAGGCCACGCGCAACGCCAGCGGATCAACCTGCGGCGCGCCGCTCCAGCCGCCCGCAATGGCCGCGCTCAGTGCCTGATTCGGACTTTGGCCCTTGAGGCTGCGACTGAAAGGCTGGGCACGAGCATGGTAATAGGCCAGGGCCCGATCGAACGATTGGTGAAATGCGGCCCAGTCCCCCGGATAGGGGTGCGGCTCGCGTCCGACGTTATGCGTCTTCTGCCGCATGCGGTTACCGCCAATCCAGCCGGGTAGCATGCTCAGCACCTGTTGCTCGAGCAGGGCAAACAGCCCCTCGATGGGTTTGGCCTGGGCGTTGTACGGGCGCGCGCGCACCACCGCCGGGTATGACGCGTCATTCAAGCGGGTGTCCAACGTTGTGCCGGTCAGGCGGTTGAGCTGGGCAAAACCACTCATCATGTCCTGCCAGCCGTATTCGGCGCCGTTGTCCAGGTACAGCTGACGCGGCAAGCCCCAGGCACTGCACATGGCGGCGAACGACTGGGCGACATGGATTTGTTTGACGCCTTCGCCTTTTTCCAGCTGGATCAAGGTGACGTGCAGGCGCTGGGTGGCCACGTCCATCCAGGCAATGGCCCGAGGCATGACCGCCGAGCCGTCGGCGCGGGTCAACCGGATGTCGATGGGGTGAACATCGCCAACAATGATATCCATCGGCTTAAGGCCGTCCCGGTGACGGCGAACGCGCGGCACCATGCGGTCGAAGAATTGGCGCGCATCCTTGTCGTGCATCGCCACCAGTGCATAACGACGATAATGCTCTACGTAGCTGCGGCTCAATTGGCACTGCTCCAGCGTCACCTCCTGCCAGCCCGCTTGCAGGGACAAGTCGTACAGAGCGGCGCTGCCGAGTTCTGCCACGGTGCGATAGCCCGGCGCGCCAGCTGCCCATAGAGAGCGCACCTGTTCGGCCAGTTGTTCGGCGATCAGCTGTTGCGCTTCGACCGACAAGGGGCAGGAGTTGTACCAGCGGCGGGTGATGCCGACGACTCGGTGTCCTGCGTCCCGTCGCGGGCGGCGCATCAGCGCAGTAAGTCCGGCTCCTTCATAATGGGCGACCCAATGGTAGAGACTGTCGAGGCTGACCCGACGACGGCGACCGTCCGGCGTCTGATGGTCGCCGCCCGACAATATACGTAACTGTTCGCCACGGGCGTTGGAGTGTTTCGGGTAGGCCAACGCCGGTTGGATCAGTCGCCATTTCCACAGAGCCAGGTCGAGGTGTTTGTTGGCTTGGCGATCCTGCGGATGGGGCGCATCGGGCAAAGACAGGTGACGCGAAACAGGCAGTGAGGGCGGCACGGGCAAGGGACAGGCTTCAAACCACTGGCGGCAAAGCTCAGGGGGCAGGCTGTCGGCGCGAACTTCGTACTGGGGAGTACTCTGCGCATCACGGTCGGGCATCAAACGCACGTGCAAGGTATGACCGCGCCACGGTTGGCCAGTGCCTGACTGGGTCAGTATCTGATGGGCGTAGTGGATTGACAAGTTGAGCAATGAGGCGAAGGCGGCAGCGTCAAGCCATAGAGTTGAAGCACAGCACACTGTCGTGAATGATGCTGAAAAAGTTTCGGACGAAGAAACGGAGGCCGATAATGCAGGCATGAAGGGTTCCCATTTATGCGGTTTTATTCTCCGTCTCCTAACGTCAATTAGGGTGGACGAAGCCGTGTGGGTTGACGTGCCGGTAATGGGAACCGGTGCTTCCGAGGAAGCCCACACACGACCCGTCCATTAGGGGCGCCGCGTTGCGGACACAAAAAAACCGCTTTTTGCGGTATTTGTACCGACCATTATTCCAGAACGTCAATTCCAGTTCGCTGGATTTACAGCGACGGCGCAATTTAACGCGGCCTTCGGGTCAGAGCAAGTCTGAGCCGTCGAAAAAAAATTGGCAGAGCAATTATTTCAGGCGCTCCAGGCAGCGCGATTTAATCTCACCAGTTTTTCGTGCGTGACGCAAAATGGACGTCACGCTAGATTAAGTGTAACGCACTATTTTAGATGAAATCAGCGCATCAGGAGCGACAAGCTCACTGTATTCCCACCATTTTATTGGCCGGTCGGTGTCAAGCGAACTCTGGAGTCGATACGATTTAGACGAATCCAGAAAGCTTGAACATGCATCACAATGGGGGACACAATTCAACCATCGTCGTCTTTTGACGCGCAGTGAAGGATGCGGCGCTTTTGCGCAGGCATTTTTGATCCAGAACCCCCCTTTGCTGTAGAGGGATTTCCCTACTTGCCCGGCTTCCGGAATCAGTTTTAATTTGCATTGCAAGTCGGCGTACATGCACATGGGCAGGCACACACTACAGCGGCAAGTGCGTCGACTTTGATTTTCCCAGTAGGTTTTGGCCCGCATTCCTCTGCTCCAGGGGTGCGGGCATTTTTTCGCCTGCGTTTTTCATCGTTTATCAAATGAGGGTTTTACCTACTTGCAGGGCCTTGCCAGGACGGATTAAATCAGCGCCGAAAGACAACAGCACAACGTTCTTCCTCCCTCTCTCGTTGTACTGGCCATACTGGTTATATGGCCGTCTTTCTCATTAGGTAAGGCACGGTTTAGCCCGTATCCGAAAAGGATACGGGTTTTTTTGGAGATTTAACGCGGCGGTTAAACTAATTGTCCGTCGACGGCGATGAAGTATGCCGTTCGCTCGTCGGAGTCGTGCTCACGTTGACCATAGCCAGCCCCCCGGTAGACTGGCCCAGATGTTCCGGCACTTGACCAGTGCATCGGCAAAATTGCCGGCCACCACATCGGGCTATGCCCGGCACTCCTTTATGTGCTGTATGGCCAAACGACCCTGGCTCACCGGACCAAAATCAGCTTCAGCAGGTCACCATATTGTGGCCAATTCTGAATCATCTGCTGATAACGGCGAGATGCATTCGAGGTAAGACCTCTGTTGCCGATCAGTTTGGACTTGCGACCGTCGGCGAACGGATGCACCGCGTAATCGTCGAATAGCTCTAACTGACCATCGCTGCCCGTGACAATCGCGTTGTAAGCATCATCTGAACGCTTCAAATAATCTGCGCCCAACTCCGGCCAGGTGAGCATGTCGAGGAATGCCTGGAAGTTGTCACCGCCGGCAGTGATGCAATCAATTCTTGCCATGTTTAATTCATCGTCAAAATCTGGGCCACTTGGCCACGCGAGCGGAACACCGGGACGCAGATCGAACTCAGGATGATCAGCACAAACGGCGACTGTACCTGGTAAAGCCCTGATACTGATTAGAGTGCATGAAACCTTGTCGCGGTGGTGAGCACTCAAACAATCACTGTAATGCCCAGTCGGTACGATGACAATTCAAGGGGTACATTTCTGTGAGTTGATTGGCGCCGTTGAAATGCTAGGCGTGAAGTCATTCCGCTTCATCCCATGCCAGCCCGGATAGACCCACTTCAACTCGCATAGACTCAGCTCACATCTCATTGCACCTAGTTCCGGCTCATTGCGACTCATTCCACTTTCAACCGCCATATTCCGGAATATCTTCCTCCTGATATTCCGAAATAATTTGATCCACACCACCGGTTTTTTTGGTCAAGACAATCTGTCAATTGGCTCGCTCATATCGTTGCCAGTCGTCACCTTGTAGTAGTTGAATTCTTCTGCACGTAATCCTTCCACTGGTTGGTATTCCTCGGGATACAACTCGCCACCGGTAGGACCGTTTTTGCTATCGAACAGACTTAGAAACGACCCAGCCATGAAGGCGATTGCGCCTGCAAGCAGAACAAGAAACCCGACATTAGGTGCGAACAGAGTGTTCAGCACACAGAAGGCTACCAGAGCACCAATCGTGTAGACAGGAACCCTCGTGCCGGCGTTACTGCTGTGTGTCAGGTGCAATGCCCCCGAGGCAACGATCAAGGCCAAGGCGACATAGGCAAACATCTCGTAGCCCAAGGTCATGACTTTAGTGCTACCTACCAGCACGCCGGCGAACGCCAGTGCGATCGTCACCAGGTGCTTGAGCGTCCACAGTCCACCAGCAGTACGAATGCCCTCCTCCACCGCCCACAGTTTCTGGATGGGTGCAGGCAGTTGTGGCCGCTGCGCCAGTTCTGCAATCAGATCAACCACGTTCACGGCGTAGGCTGCATCAGCTTGCGAAGGGCTGCTTTTGCCAGCTACCTGGCGCAATGCGCTGATAGCGCGTCCAAAGTCGGCAGGAGCCTTGCGCAATGCATCCACGTTGAAGCTGAACAGATCGATCGTTTCTGGTGGCAGGCCCATGTAGCGCTCAACCAGTGCTTCAGCACGTTTGACTTCTGACTCAATGATCATCTTCATTGCGAATTCTCCTTTCGACTGAATACATCCTACCGCACCTGCTGTAGATGCAACCCCTGTCACTGGCTTGAGTAAGTCTGCCCGGCCAAGCGATAGGTGGATGCGACATTCTCCACCGGACTCCGATCAACGTCCTTCTCCTGGACAGGCTTGCTCTTGGCGGTAGGTAAGTACATGTCTCGCCCCTGCAGAACCTCCTGACGCGCCTTTTCGTCCTGTCGCTTGGCACGCCTTGCGTTGCGGTCGAATGACTTCAGCGGCTTGATCGTTGGTGCTCGCTCGCTGGCCAGCAAAAACACCGGAAGATTGGCTTTAATCATTGCGTCCCATCGGCTGCTTTCGGAAAACCACAGCATGCAGCGTGGGTGGGGAGCGACCATCTTGTGTTTGATAAGGATGTCGGGGTCTGAGAGATGAACAATCGAGTTGAGGTCGAAATACTCCGGGGTTTGCTCCACGGGAATGTCCTCGGCGCCGGCGCGGATTTCTGCCTTGGCCACGAGCTGAGCGCGGATCTTGCTGACAGTCACTCGCTCATTGCCGGGTGAGTGACCAGCCCACGTGAACGTAATTTGCCGTGGAGCTCCGTCGAACGCGTGTACGGATCGTTTCAGCTGGTTGGTATTGAAGCTCGCTCCCAGGGCCCGCCGCATAATCCGCGGCCGCATCTCCGGCGTCAGGTTCTGTTCTACGCGCACCAGCTCTATGGCGTCGACCAGGTTCTGTTTGCAGGCGTTGATCGCGAGTACCTGCTCGAGCACCGAGGTGGCCACCGTGAAATAGCCAGGCAAGCGCATGACCGTGCCCGGGGCCTGTCCTATATCCCGTTCGAAAGTCCCGATCGCATCGATGGCCAACTTTATGGCATCAGCACCAGTAACCTTCTCTACCAGCAAGATGTCGGGCGTTTTCTGCTCGTTCAGCAACGGCAGGACATACACCACGCCGTCGACCACTAGTGTTGGCCACGTTCGGTTGAATGCCGCAATGACAGCGGTCAGTGTTTGGTAGGCGGACTGAATTCGTTCGTACATAGGACCCCCCATACAAGATGCCTCATTATACCACCCCTGCACGGGTTTCTCTATTTACAAGCCCACCCCTTCTACCGCATCCCACTCCCACCACCTCACCGCCGACTTACCCTCACCTCCATCTCCCTTCCCTTTACCTTCCTCTTACCTTCCATCGCGCTACGCGCGGGCCGATCAGGATAGGGGGCGCGCCCTGCCCCTGCTTTTGAGGTTCAAGGCTCAGCGGAGCTCCACAGAGGTACGCAGAGAGCTTCGCGTTTAGGTGGAGGGTCAGGAAGGTCGCGGAATGGTCCGGAAAGCATGTGCAGGGGTGGTATAAAATCGCTTGTTTGTCGCCTTATTGTCGACCTATTGTTTTTGTGTTTTGAAGAGTCGAGTCCGCTTATGGAAGCCGCTCTCGGCCGGGCCGCGGGCTGCGTATTGCAGAGTTCGTGGTGACGTTGCCGCCGGCCATTACCAACGCCGATCTTGGGCGTAAACAGTGGCTTCCCTTCTGCTAATTCCAGATCGTTCCTGTACCTCTTCCCTGCCACTTATTCGAGATCGATCCGCTACTAGAGACAACCTGGTGGTCGGAATTCTCGGCCGCCGTTCGTTGAAGGCCGCTAATCGGTCCTGCTGGATTGTGGCCACCGTTCTCGCTCAGGCGATCAGTGCTCGGACCAGCCCGGTGAAAGCTGGTGATGCGGCGCTTCTTCGGTCGCCCATATCAACTGCAGCGGGTGTGGGGTACGAATCGGTAAGGTCGCAATGATTGATTGTTTGTTTGTTTGTTTGTTTGCTTGTTTGCTTGTTTGTTTGTTTGTTTGTTACTAGTTACAATCAACTTAACATTCCTTGCAAGGTGTCCCGCTGTGCGCGAATCCCCGATCTCAACTCAAGACATCGTCGACGCTGGCAATTCCATTCTCGCGGCTGGTCGCGCGGTGAATGGCTATTCGTTACGTAACGCTATTGGTAGTGGCCGGGCCGATAGGCTGATCCGGATCTGGACAGAACACGTAGAGCTGAACGGCTCGTCTGCTGCTGGGTCCATAAGCATTCCAGCCCGCGCACAAGCATTGATTTCCAGCTACGTGAAACGGCAAGAAGCCTCGGTCAACCAGCTGCTGCAGGAATTGGCAGTAGTGCTGAACGAAGCGGCTCAGTCCGCCGCTCTAGAGGAAATTGATTCCTTGAAAGCCTCGGTTGAACAACAGCGCAATGCTTTGCTTGATGCGGATTTGTTGATTGATCGTCTCGAGCAGACAAACCAGGATCTTGAAAATCAACTTGTTGTTGAACGGGACAACTCTGACCAGATGCGCACTGCCCTAGCGAGAATGGAGGATCAGGCTCGGAAAGATTCTTCTGCCCTTGATGTGTTGAACAGCCAGCTTCAAGAGGCCCAAGAGCAGGCCTCCTCTCTTCATGAGTCGCTTGAAGATGAGAAAACGGTGTTGGGTCACACTCGGGATGAAGTTCTAAAGTTGGAGGAACGTGTAGCCGGCTTAGTGGAGAAAGCGAAGCAACACGACGCGGCGTTGCTCGATGCGCGAAGGGATGCTCAAGCGTCGAGGGAGCGTGAGGCCATGGTTAACGGACAGATGCTGCAGCTTCAACGCGATCGTGATGTGGATGTCGAGTTAATAACCAGGTTACGGCTTGAAGTAGGTACTGCGGCTACCAGGGTTAGCCAAAGTGAGGCTGAGGCCAATGCGTACAAGGGGCAACTGGCTCAATTGAATGATCGAGTTGGAGGCCTGCTCTCCACAGCAGGTCCCGGTGGTTCCCATGAATGAGGTTAGCTACCAAGGCTTTAACGTTTACGCGACGTCCTGTGCTCTCAAATTTGAGATGGCCACAAACGCAGGCGGTGAGACAGTCCTGAGTATCGACGGCGCCAACAAAGCCGGCGCCGAATTTGATTGGGGCAACAAGCTGATTTTTCAGGTCACACCCAGAGAAACC
This sequence comes from Pseudomonas sp. NPDC086251, assembly GCF_044746405.1. Taxonomy (NCBI): domain Bacteria; kingdom Pseudomonadati; phylum Pseudomonadota; class Gammaproteobacteria; order Pseudomonadales; family Pseudomonadaceae; genus Pseudomonas; species Pseudomonas sp. NPDC086251. The sequence goes on along the minus strand of NZ_JBIVBY010000005.1, from coordinate 110,906 downwards.
ACCTTGTTCCTCTGCGCGGTAATGGGCTTGGTACCTACGTTTGAAGCTTCGAACCATGGTAAAAGCAGATCCAAATCTATGACTTTGCAGAACCAGCTTGACAAAGGGGTTCTTCTGTTGAAGATGCAGGCGCCTCGCCGATCGGTCCTGGTGCCAATTACCCCTGACAAGGTCTTCGAATTGGGCTGTTTGACAATGCGGGTGCTTTCCGCGCAGGTCGGTCTTGACCCCGGTACCTGCCTCTCAATGCTTCGCGCTACTGCTGCCCGCTTTTATCATTACAAAGCAAAAGTTCCTGATCCTGGTTAAGAGCGGTTAGAAACCTGTTAGAAGCGGTTAAGGGTCTGAGAAATGGGCCTGAAGCCCTTGATCTGTATGGCTTTTCGTCTAATACCAAATACCTCACCATGAGGTTTTTTTACCTGACTATGAGGTAAAGCTACCTCACCATGAGGTAAACGTACCTCACTATGAGGTAAGTCGACCATTTACCCTTTATTTAGCTTTAAATAAGCCTCATAAGTCACTGATGTATAAGGATTATCTTTGTTGCTGCGTTTATCTGACTATGGAGTAATCCCGCCTGACTATGGGGTATCTTTTTTCTTTGATTCTGCCGCTCTGCTTAAGTCATTGATATATAAAGATATTTATATCTCTAATGCCACGTTGAGGGTAACTCGATCCGAAATATGACGGCACCTGATTTAGGGGTAAAAAAGTTCACCATGCTAAGCCTTCCTTCCCGTCCAGAGGGGCCAATCTGTCCCAATTGAAGGGTTTCCAAAGCGCCACTAAGGCCTATTTCAAGGGCTTGCAGAGCATTTCATTCATTTTTCGTAAAGACGTTCTGAGCGGGGTTTTGACCCTTTTTTCCGTTTTTTACTCCTTGGTGAGTTTCTGCTCCGCTCCCTTTTTCTTTATCTACCTCTTAATCAGGTGCTGCTCAGGCCCTCTTTACCCCTAAGTCAGCATTAGCCGGTTCGGTAGGATTTAGGGTTATGGCTGTTTTCTTCCGTGGAAATCTGCCCTGGGTGTGCGGATTGATCCAATATCAACCGCGATGCCGGCATTCTTTGTCGACGCTGCTTACTGGTTGCCAGCCCTCTTGTTTTGGTTATCAGTGGTCCTGTGACCGCATTAATACGTTTCCCTCCCCTCCTGCATCTGCGCTCAGGGAGAGGGTTACTGCTCAATCTACAGACACAAAAAACCCCCTAAGCGGGGGTCTTGGTATTTGCCTTGTTTCTCACGACAGTCACCTTGCCTGATCTGTCACAACTAGCCTCTTTTAAGAAGCCTACGGCGACGAGTTCGTTCAAGGCTTCTTTGACCATTTGCCTTGCTTTGCCTTGTGTTGAGACGCGCGATCCGGCGTGCTTTATCAGGGTATCAACGTTCAGTGCATATGGCTCACTGTGCGAGGCATAGAAACCATGCAGCCATTTGGCAAGGTTTCCGGGCAATGCCATTCGCTGCTCCCATTCAATCCTGGTGCTATAAAAGCCTCCACCAAACAAGGTGGCGATCTCAGGTTCTAGCTCTACGATCCATTCGTTATCAGCGCGTTTGCCGGCGACGTCAAAGTCATCACTGTATTCAAACTTTCTGACAAGCGAGAGAACTACACCGCGGCCAAGGCGTTCTGAGTGAAACTGAACCCCAGTTGTTTTCAATCTGGTCAGGATCGTCATCAGCCGGACGGTGTGTTTTACCCCGTATGGCCACTGAAGGTCCTTTTTCATCTGAGCTGGGCTGAAACGAATAGGCGTCCCAAGTTCCTGAAGCCGTGCCAGATGAAGCACTTGCAGCCAAACGTCCAAGTCGTCCTGGCGTAGCTCCTCCCCCGTATAGATCACTCGGGAATTGCCGTAGCTGGAAATTTCAACTGATTTCAGTTGATCACGTTGAACGTTGCGATTCCGAGCAGTAAACAGTGCGCATCGAAGCGCTTCATTTGGAGCTTCTCGAAGTTCCTCTGCCCATTTGCCTAATCGTTTTTCCGCGTTCTCCTTGGCTTCCTTGGCTCGTTGTTGTGCGGCCTTTAGGCCATCGCCTCGTCGCGTGGCAGGGGCCGCTGCTGGCTTTTGGGTTTCGGCCTGAGTTTGTGCGGCTTTACCTGATTCGTTGGTCGTGTCACCCGTCCCCTGCTCTTGTGCGCTTTGCGGATCATCTCTGAGGAGTGCGGCGGCCTGAGCTGCTTCAGCCCGCTCTCTTGCTGCTTTAATGCCATGACCTGGCTTAGATTGAGGTGTACCACCCTCCCCCTCTGCACCGCCCTGAGTGGCGAAGAGATCACCATTTCTGGGCTGTTCCGATTTGGTGTCGTTCACACTCGGACCCCCTATGCCGATTTAAGGCTTTTCAGAAACTCTTCAAGTTTTTCAAGCTGCTCGTCTGAGAACTGCGAGCGAACCAGTTTCAACTCGTAGAAGTTTTTGCTTTTCTTCGCATGCCCGAGCTTAACCTCACCGCTTCTAAGCTCGATACCTGCCGTCGTTTGCGTGGCTTGCGGAAACTTCTTCTCCAGCGACCGAGCAAGATTCTTTATCGGCGTACCGGTGCTAAGTGCTGCCTGTATGATTGAGATAAGGGCCTTTTCCAAAGCTTCTTGTGAAGTTCCGGACTCAACTTTCTCCTTAATAAACTTTACAGTTTTCTCTGCACTTGCAGCCGTGATCAGTGAGGGCTTTTTATCCAGAAGAGTATTCACCGCCACCGGAAGACTTTCGAATGCCATCATTCGATAGTACGTGGTTTGTGTCAGTCCAAATTCCTGGTGCGTGGAACTGACGCTTCCAAACTCCTTTTTGTGCCGGATTATTGCTCGTGATTTTTCGTAGTCACTTAAGTCCTTGCGACCAAAGTTTTCTACGAGCGCTCTAGCCGAACTTTCTTGGTCAGTGATATTGACCACGTGGGCCAAGATCCGGGTCTTACCCAAAATCTTATGAGCTCTTACCCTACGCTCTCCAGATACGAGTTCATAACGGTTGCCCTTCGCTCGAACTTCGATTGGAACCAATAAGCCTTGCTCATCTATCAGGCTGACCAGCTCATCAATACCCTCGAAGTCTTTCCGCGGCTGATAGGGGTTGGGGTCAACTATCGATATGTCTATGGGGCGCGCAGACCAGTATTCCGTATCAGAAACACCGGTATCTTCAATAATCTGTTTGTGGTTCGCGAAGGTTTGAGTCAGGGATCCTGCAAGTAGCGCGGAAAGCCCTGGACGGCTCGGTTTAGCACCTTTGTCGTCTGCCGCCTTTCCTGTCTTCCGGTTGGATTTACTTGTGGTTTCGCTTTGTGCGCTCATTATCTAGAGCCCCCTGTTGTTTCGGCAACATAGACAGCAAGTTCCCCATATTGCTTCGTAACTTTGTTGTTGCGATCAAGCATTCGTAAACTTCTGCTTATCGCGATCGACTGATTCACTTTACTTGTTTGAGAAATCTTTACTGGGACAACAGTTCCGAACATCTCAATCGCATCTCGTTCATTCTCCTGACATAGCGTCAGTCGCGAATCGTGCTTAACCAACAGTGCACCAAGAAAGCTTAGATCTGGATTGATTTTCTTAATTCTATTGATTCTTTCCTGGAGGTCAGCGAGTCCGTAAAGACCATACGCTGCGCCCGACTCTACAGGAATAATGTAGTGCGTTGCGGCAGCGAGTGCATTCATAGTCAGAAGCCCAAGATTAGGTGGGCAATCCAAAATAATGTAGTCGGCCACACCCATCAATGGGGCAATACGTGCCTTTAGAACTTCGTTGGGTCTAGGGTCTTCCTGTTTGATAATGTCAGGAACAGTTTCGAGGTTAAGAGAGCCATATATCAGGCTCACGCCTTCAATTTGTGTGGTCTCAAAGATAAACGCGTTAAGGCTGGCAGATGGGTTCAATAACAGTTCAGCGAGATTGTGTGTGACCTTTGCTGGATGCTCTGGGCCAATATGCTTCGATGCGTTGGCTTGCGGATCCATGTCGATGAGTACGACGTTATTGGACCCGTTGAGCTGAGCGAGGTGGTCCGCAAGGTTTATCGACGTGGTTGTCTTGGTTACACCGCCTTTGTGGTTAGCAATGGCAATGATCTTTGTATTAACGACACGTTCTGCCATTTTCAACTCCTAATGAAAGATTCCAGGTTTGCTACCTGTTCATACATCGTGAGAGGCATTATGCAACATCACGACGCTTAAATTCTTGGAAAACGCTATTTATTTTGCTGTATCGTTTTTAAAGAAGGTCTGCAGTGACATGATCTTAGACCACATCTCCCATTCGCCCAGCCTTATTCACCCTCCTCTCCCCCGCTTCTTTGCCTAACCTAATCGTATTTGCTGGCCTTGGTTTGCAAGAATTCCTCGTCCATTCCCACGGTGGGAATGGCGTGGTGCCTATCAAGGCCTTGATTCACTTGGGCTCTCTCGTTTATAGGTCTTAATCCCTGCTATATCGCCACCTTCGGATGCTTCCAACGCTTGATAATGGACCGGGGTGGCGTATTTACATTGGATGGTATTCGCTGGTTTGTGCGATGGACGGTACCGACCATTGCTCACTGCTACTGTGAAAATGTAGGGCGAGCGCCCTTTCATTTGCTATCTGGTTGGCGGTTCCCAGCACCCTCTTTCCAGCTCTGAAGATGCTGTGGGCAACCCGCCGTGTCACGATCTCGCAATTGCGTTCTCATTCATTGGGCTGCTCCGCGATGGTGCTTATTCCCACGGTGGGAATGAAACGGTTCGACGCCGGCGTCGGAGGCAATTACCACGGTTGGAATGGATCGCCTCGCGGCGCCCAGTTTCTTGATAGGTCGGGTCCCGCATCGTGCTCATTCCCACCGTGGGAATGCTGTGGAAAACCGCCCTTCACGATCTCGCAACTGGGTGCGCGCGTTGGGCTACTCCGCGGTGGTGCTTATTCCCTCGGTGGGAATGAAACGGTTCGACGCCGGCGCCGGCGGCAATTGCCACGGTTGGAATGGATCGCCTCGCGGCGCCCAGTTTCTGGATAGGTGCGGGTCCCGGATCGTGCTACCTCCCACCGTGGGAATGCTGTGGTCACCCGCCCTTTCACGATCTTGCAATTGGGTTCATGCGTTGGGCTACTCCGCGATGGTGCTTATTCCCACCTGGGAATGGAATGGATCGCCCCCGGGCACCCAGTTTCTGAATTGGTGCGGGTTCCGTACCGTGCTTATTACCATCGTGGGATGAAACGGTTCGATGCCGGGCCTGGGCTCCAGAACGGTGCCGAGTCGGCTGGCCGGCTCGTAGACGGCGGCATGCCTCGATTGGAATGTATCGCCCCGCGGCGGCCTGGTTCTGGATTGACTCGAGTTCCGCAGCGTGCTAATTCCCACCGTGGGGTGAAACGGTCGATGCCGGGCCTGGGCGCCAGAACGGTGCCCGAGTCGGCTGGCCGGCTCGTAGACGGCGGCATGCCTTGATTGGAATGTATCGCCCCGCGGCGGCCTGGTTCTGGATTGACTCGAGTTCCGCACCGTGCTTATTCCCACCGTGGGAATGAAACGGTTCGATGCCGGCCTCGGTTCCAGAACGGTGCCCGAGTGGGCTGGCCGGCTCGTACACGGCGGCTTGCCTCGTGAAATGCATCGTCCCGCGGCGCCCAGTTTCTGGATGGCGCGGATTCCACACCGTGCTTATTCCCACCGTGGGACAAACGGTTCGATGCCGGGCCTCGGCTCAGAACTGTGCCCGAGTGGGGTGGCCGGCTCGTAGACGGCGGCATGCCTCGATTGGAATGGATCGTCCCGCGACGCCCTGGTTCTGGATTAACTCGAGTTCCGCACCGTGCTTATTCCCACCGTGGGAATAAGCACGGTGCGATGCCGGCCCTTGGTTCCAGAGGGCTACGTCGTGGCGGGTCGACTCATAGACGGCGATAATTGCCATAATTGGAATGGATTGCTTCGCGGCGCCCACTTTATGGATAGGTGCGGGTTCCGTCCCTTGCTCATTCCCACAGTGGGAATGAAACAGTTCGATGCCGGCAATGGTTTCAGCACGGTGCCCGAGTGGGCTGGCCAGTTCATAGACGTCGGCAAATCTCACGATTGGGTTGGAGCGATTATCGCCGCTCCGGTGCATCTGAGTTGAGTAGGGGGGGAGTTGATTCCGCGAGGGGAGATCAGTTCAAGACTAACTCATTTATAAAAGTCGACACTCGAAACCGCGCGCATCGATGAAGGGAAACTGCAGGGGGAATAACGAGATTAATGCACTGTATAAAGGTGGCCAGCCAACACACGCACGAGATCATCCTCCCGTAACTCGTAATCTCGTGCGAGAAAGTAGATCTGAGCTGTTTCTGAATCTGGATGGTCTGAAGCCCATTCAGCGAGTTCGTCGTGGGTCTTAAAGGAGGAGAGCGCTGAGTGTTTTGCTTCTCTGGGCGAGTTTCTCATCAATGCAAAAACGGATTCAGTTCTGTTACGAATATCTCCGGTATCGCCGACGATTGAAAATGACTCGCCGAGATCCCTTAGCGTTATTGCATCTCGTATCAGCGCTGTATTTGTGCGAAAGATGCGTGTGTGCTCATCGTTAGCAGCTATAGGCCCAACCCTTGAGGATTTCCCAGCGAGCCCACGGAGCTTGATAGGGGGAGGGGTCGATTTGCACTCCAGTATACGGTTCGCCAAGTCGGCAATTTGAGGGCCAAACCGAAAGGATAAAGTTAGAGGGAACTCACGGCCTGGAACCTTTAACATAGCGTCCTGGGAGCCGCGAAAAGCAAAGATCTGTTGTCCGGCATCCCCAACGTAGGACGCACGCTTGGCGAACGCCAGGCAGGAGAGCATGACATCTGATGCGTCCTGAGCCTCATCGAGGAACAATTGGTCGAAATGTGCAAGGCCTGGACATCCTTGCAGGTGCCAATCTTTGACATACAGATCGTGCGGGAGGGGTAGCCTGGTTCTCGACGTTACGCGCAAGGCGTCGAATAGTACTGTTGCGTAGCGCACGGCAAGATCGGCTACTACCGGTTCTCGTACCCAGGCTGGAACATGAGCAGCTGATAATGTTGATTCGGCACTCGAGCAAAATTTACTGACTGTGCCAATGATGACCTTGGCAAAGGCTTGAGCATCTATCGGTAACTTTTTCTTATGTAGATCAAACGCTTGTAGGACGTGGGAAGGGTAGAGCTGCCCAATGGTACGTCCTTCTGAGCGGGCTCCGACAGCCTCTAGAGCCAAGCTGTTGAAGGTTCGGACGACAGCGAGATTTCCAAAGAGACCTTGCACCTCCGATACAAGTTGCTTGGTATACGATAAAACTAAAAGCCGGCTTGCGCCGGCTCGATTGCAATCCTCGACTGCGCCCTTTAATGCTGTGGTCTTGCCGCAACCCGCTCCGGCCGTTGATTTAATTATTCCTCGAGATGCCTCCAATAAGGCTACAGATGCTTTCCGAAAGGCCGCCTGTTCTTCCGTAGGCGCATGCATGTTAAGCCGCCTGCAGGCCGTGGCCACGTGCTGCAGTCGCCTTGATCAGGTATTTAACCAATCGATCGCCGGTTTGAAATTTCAAGCAAAGACGTTGGATTTCATCATCTGAGAGGGAAAGCAGTTTCCTACAGGCGACTAACTCACCCTCAGAAAGAGAAAACTCGCCCCTGATTTCTTCGGACTTGTACCCCCAGTTCTCCCATTGACTGACCTTCACCGAAACCTCAATGAGCTCGCCAACGCTACGGGCCGATACAGCGCGGTCTGCAACGTCACAATGGAATGGGTCACGTACCTGGACACCTTCGCACAGTGGGCATGCATGACGCCGATGATTGATGCTCGCTACAAACTCGATGTGACAAGTGTCGCAGGATCGCATGGTGACCTCCTGGCTCCGGTAATCACGTGCAATCAGCCACGCGTCATCGAGCTCCAGGATGTTCTCAAGGTCCAGATTGCCACCGCGCAACGCTGAGTGGCTATCAAGGTACTGAGTGTGGGCAGCCATTACCGCATAGATATCAACCGCTTCACGTGGTTTCTCGGCAGTAATTAAATACGCCAGCATGAATAGGCTGGCTTCCAGAGAAACCGCGCGTTTGACCAGAAGGCTTTCTGCGTTGGGCAGGGGGCCGGATTCGGAGGGGCCACAGACCCCCAATTTTTTCCGCAGGCTAGTCACCTGTTTCCGGGTCAGGCCGGTATGCAGCCGGATGATCGCCGATCGGAAACCGGCTTTAACCAAGACACTGGCAAGTGATTCGTCCATTTCAATGCCCCTTTACGACGCTAGATATTATTTTGTTTAAGAGTGTTATCTGGTCTGAGCTGCGAAGTTCTCTTGCGAGAACCCAGGCCTCATCCAGTGAAAGAGGGGAGGGGAGTCCAGTCCGTTGAACAAGCCGGTATTCGCGGAGGTAGTCCTCATACGCGGCAACAAGCTTATCGATGTCGACCTGGAGCTCGGCACGGTCTGCCAAAGCGGTGTAGAGAAGCAGAAGTGCTGCGGCATCAGACGCTCTGTTAGGGACGCTCAAAATGTCATTCAGCGAGGGAATGTTCGAAGCGACCAGGCTGCGCACTTTTGCCTTAACGTCAGCTGGTAACAGGATTTGCTCTGCAGAAAGCCCGGTTTGAATGTTGACCAGAATTGGACTCAGTCCAGCTTTGAGCAACTGTATGGCTTGTCGTTGCTTACTCACCACGACGCCCTCCGGAGAGTATCCGCATCAGGTTGGCAATGCGTACGGTGCTATCAGGTGCGCCAACGATGATTTTGCTAAAGGAGGTTCGAGCGGCGAATGTTACTCGCCCCTGCGCAGCAAGCCGGACTCGATCTTTCATTTTGCTTGTTGCAAGCCAGTTAGCCTTGTCCGCGCAGGTGATGCCCCAATCAATCATCGCTACGCGCCCCCTAATGCGAAGATCATCTGCAATCGCGCCGAGGAGCTGGCTGATGGTTGAGACGGTAGGGGAGGGGGTTTGAAATCCAGTGAAGTTTTCTTCACTCAACGTACCGATGTTGACCAGTAGAATTGAGGATGGGAGCGATGCAAGTTCGGCCAAATCGCTTTCCGTGGCTTGGACAAGCCATTGCCGATCTACAGGAGCCAGGTCGAAATACCGGCCATAGGCTGGATCATTGTTTGTCGCCCAATCCTGAGCAACTCGGAGTGCAAGGTTCAACGCGAATGAATCCATCATGATCACCCCTCCTGCTCGAGAACAATGAGTCGGCGCCAAACGCGCAGAACATTTACCCCATAATCACGTGCCACTTGCTCAAGATCTGGGTTTGGCGTGTGGTACCGGCCTATGGCAAGAGCTAAATCGCCTTTGAATTCTTTGATGAACTCGCAAAATATCTGCGTGCCAACACGCACGTTCGTATTGAGATCAAGCAGATTCGCGGCATTTGAAACACGATGTCCGTTCCACCGCATGCTCACCTGCATGGCACCTACTGCGATTGTTCTCGTTTTGGTCAGGGCCTTATTGAGCTGATCAGCTGCCTTTGCCTTGGTGGAGGGGTGATAGGGCTTGTTGTCGATGTTTAGCGCATAAGGGTTCGGCTTGACCAAAGGGCCATCGTAGTTTTTCGACTCGACGAGGGCGATCGCATAGAGAAGTTTGGGGTCGACCTTGCAGGCTCGATTAGATTCTTCCTCCCACACTGTCCCTTTCAGGCTGAATGCCGCTGACGAGAGCGGTTGCAGCGCTATGGCAACTGCCGCCGTCAGTATGAGTTTGAGTGTGCAATCCATCGAAATATGACCCTGTCCTAGTGCATAAATGGTCTTTCGTTCGGGGCGCATTCTACCCATGGTTCAGGATGTTTCAAGGTGGTTCACCACAATATGACCCTTCTACAGTGTAGATTTATTGCGTCTATCAGACGAGCGGTATCCACATTGTCACAATTTTGACTGGATTTCTTTCAAAATGCGGCAAAAAGTGGCTCAATGCCATGTTGTTGACACTATTTTGACCTCAAAGTGATATTACCAACATCTACACTGTTAGCTCATTTATCTACTCTAAAAGGGTCACATTTCAAGGTTTTGATTTACACCAATGAATGGGTGTAAATTGACTCGGTATAAACGACGTCAAAATTAACGCCTATAAGCTGCCCGGTGAGGTTTCGCTGAGGGTAGCGCGATGGTCGCAATTGAACAGAAACCAAGGTGGAAGAGCCGAGGATCGCACTACATGCAGTACGCCGCTGAAGCGACCAGTCATCCAGCTTTTGTCACACGCGTGACTGAGCTGATGAAGGTTCGAGAAATTTCCGCAACGAAGTTGGCTCAGCTATTGGAAGAATCTGAGTCTACGGTCAAGAATATGCTGTACAAGGGAACCTCGTGCACACGTGAGCGTCTTGTCCAGTTGGCCCGTGTCCTTGAAACCACAGTTGAGTACCTAGCAACTGGATCCGATACCACGAAAGTTGACGACTCAGTTTCTTTGATGGTTCAAAGTCCTGAACAATTGGCTTTCACCTTAGGCATCCTGGTTAAGGAGCCCCCTGCGATAGTCGTCGAATCAGTGCTTCGGACCTTGCCGATGCCTCTCAGGCTTTTGAGTGAGTACGGATTAACGCCGGAAAGCACCAGGGCAGTGCTAGTGAATACCGATGCTTTAAAATCTGTCGTTTCCCGAAATGACATCATTCTTGTCGATATTTCCCAGAAAACACTTCACGAGGGTGTTTATCTGATTTCTATCCGAGATTCCGTAGTCCTCCGCCAAGTCTCTCCAGTTATCACTGGTTTTGCCTTGACGTCGACAAATCCCAATATCCTGGGTACCACTGTTCCAATTGACCCTGAGACAGGTTTTCCTAAAAACGCAGATACACGGGTGATTGCCAAGGTTGTTTGTAGAATGTCGTTAAGTGCACTTTAAAATAAAAGCCCGCTGATGAGCGGGCTTTGTATTTTCAGGCGAGTGACGATTTGAAAGCAGGCCTATTTCGGTTCAGCAGTTGGGCCGGTGGGCTAGTTTCAGGGGCCGGACTCACTACTGCCGATACGACCTCATCGACCTGGGCTCGTCCAACCGCAGTTGGCTGATTTGGCTGCTCCCGGTTGCCATTCAATTGGTCCTTCGTGGGCTTTTCGATCGGCAGGGGAGGAGGCGTAACAGCTGTAACCGCATCTCCCACTTCCACCCCGCTGTGTACTGCATCCTTAGGTACCTCATCCTGCGCATTAGCTGCCTTCACCTCATTGCCAGGCACGGGGGCCGGCATTGGCATCCTTACGCCTGTGGATTGTTCCCCCTCAAGCGTTTTCTCTGTCATCAGGCCGAGCTGAGCAAGGTAGAGAAGACGCCTGGCTCGACGCATTTTGGGCGTGCTCTCTAGATCCTTATAGAGAAGCTTTGACTCCGATGTCAGCTTGACCAGCATTTTCAGAGTGTCGTCGTCTAACTTGCCCATGTTCATTTCCTTAACCGTGGTTCAGCCAATACCCGAAGGCATTCGAGATTACTGGTCGGTCCGAGGTTAACGTCTTGGCGCGGGGGAAAACCTGTTGAGCTGCAGATTTGTAGCAGTTGCCTCCACCACCCCCAAGCAGCACGAAATCGACTGCTTCCCCGTCCAGGAAGCGCATCTGCTGCTTCATGTTCAGGAGGGCTTTGGGTGCCACGATGTTGGACGCCTGCTCGATGAATGGGCCCAGATCGACTTCGTCACCAAACAGAAAGACGTGGTTGCGACCGTTCTGCATCGCGATTTCAATCTTGTCGCGGCCAGGTCCATTGCCCCCAAAATCTTTGGCGATTTCTACGTTGATTGCATCCAGAAGGGCACTCATGGCCTCCATGGAGGAGTCCGATGAATCGCGGACAATATCACCCCGGCGAAAGACAACCCAGTCAACAGAGAAGAACCCAGGGTCGAGCACGAGAAGGACTGACTCCTCAAGGATTTCTGGGTTTGGATGGGTTGCGTAGATGTAGTTCAGGGTGCCGACAGGTTGAGGGAGCACCGTGACCTTCTTCACAGTGATCTCGCGTTTGGGGGATACCTGGTGGGTACCTGTCAGTTGTGCAGTTAACCGCTCGACCAGCTCCACATTACGAGCTTGTTTCACGGGCAGGCCGGTGATCAGGTGGTCAATTACAGAGCGGCCGTCTGCGCACACTTCGCTGATCGACGCATTGAAGAGGGCGCGATAGGTATCGGTCGATGGATAGTCGGCGTGGAGTTCACGTTTAACTCCCGAGCGGCCCGGGTTCACGAAGCCGACCCACTGTTCGTTGTTCAAATAGACGTAGTGCTCTCCATCCTTCAGGTCAATGTTGCCATTGAGGCTGGTCACAGGTGCCGCTTGGGCAGGTCGAACCATCAGGCCAGGTTGATCCTGATCGGCATGACCGTACGCCATCTTCACGTTCGAATATCCGATGTCCAGACCTACAACGAAGTCGCCGGTGGGTTTGTTTTTGCTGGCCATGTTGCTCCTTAAGCTCTCGCTTGGGTTTTCTATTGGTCCGAAGCTGTTTCATTCGGTCGACAATCGATCGACAATCGAAACCAGCTGGCGGAATGGAGATTCTGTCTTCAGTGGTGCCGTCCCTTTGCTCGAACTTTCTTCGCAGCACAATCGGACGACAAACGCACTTCACGCTCAAATCCTGCCATCGATTTCCAATATGCGACCCCCCAATTCGACCCAATTTTCAGTCCCGGCAAAGGCCGCGAAAATGGTGCTTTGCGCTTCCGAGCGACTCCGCAGCGATATGGAGCTTAATTATCGATAAATTCCCTTATAGGGGAAATGCAGCCATCAATCCGAGTACATATGACAAGAAAAGTAATCTAGGAAGGTAGATTCCCCTATAAGGGATTCTGTCGTACTACATTCCTGCCATAACTTTCAGCCCAAAAGCAGGGCTAGATTCCCCCTATAAGGGAATTTCGCATTCGTGTAGAGTTTTGCCGAAATTGGCAATTGGGCCATGAATTTTTGCCCCTTCGGAACAGTTCGCTTTTCTAGGGGGAATCTAGATTTCTGTATTCCCATTATAAGGGTAGGGTAATGATTGATCCGATAGAGCACCCTTCAGTGCGTGGCAAGCTGAGCGCCAAGTACCTCGAGATGATTCGCGAGCTCGACACTATTCACTTCATGTTGAGGGATCAGGCAATCGAGCTTAGGGACGCATTCTTTGCGGACGCAAAACGAGAGGGGAAAATCCTCTACCGGACAGTGCAGGTGAAGGTGAATAAGCAGGAGTCTGTGTCGATCATTTGGAAGCGAGTGAGCTTTGTCGACTTGCCTGGGGGTAAGAAGAAACAGAGAACGACGGCGATTCCAAAAGGTAAGGGACACAGCTACAGAGAGGACGCGGTTGTGAAGAAAGCGGACTACTGGTTACAGCAACTGTTTCACACCTATGAGCCCAAATTCGCAATCATCCGAGAAAGTCTCGTGTCGAACATGAAGGCCCGGAAGACGCTATTGGAGCTACAGCGTCGGGTGAATGCTAATCCTCCGATTGAATGAGGGTTGCACATTGGCGAGAGGGTATAGAGTCGGGATATCCAATTAACGAGCAGGATTGACCATGAGCAATACGCCTCACGAGACCTTGATCACCATTGATAAGGTAGAGCTGGACCTTTGGGCCGACATCTACTGCAAGGCAAGACTTGCCAGCCTGATCGATGTGACCCTCTCTGAGTTTCTGCAGCGCCCCTACGAATTTCTGAAGGAGTCAGGCCCAAGCGTCAGCGCTCGACTGCTTGGAGAACGGTTTCTTTCCGATGATGCCGGCGCAGGTCAAGATTTCCAGGGATATTCAGCGCGCGTGGGAGGGTAGTGATAAGAAGCTGCGGTTGGATCGCCAGCATTTGCAACTGGTCCATAGCTCTTGCGGGAAGGAACGCTGAATCAGAGGCGAAGAAAATGGACAGGGATAGCAGCAGCGCTGCTAACAGTGAGGCCGGACCTGACGGTGCAGAAGTGGGATCAGAAAACGACTTTCAGATCTGCTAATCGACAGGAATACGCAGGGCTTAGGCTGTCCGGCCTGGCCCGTGATCGGGCCAAGTCGATCGTTCTGGCAAGTTGTACTGTTCCACGACCAAATCGGGAGTTGATCTCGTCAAGAGTGGACATCAACCGGTCTTGCGACGTGTTGTCGTAACCGAACAGGTCCTGTTGGCTCATTGCGTCGGCCGGCTGTATGCCCATCAGCAGAACACCTGCCTTGGAAAACCGAATACCTGGCTTGAATATACTGCGCGCAGATTGTGAGGCAGCGCTGGCGAATACTCGGGCGTCAGACGCAGGCTGTGCAAATGGGACAGTTACCGTCTTGGCATACGGGGCTGACTTAGTTTCAAAAGGACTGGTGCGCGCATACACCCGGATAGCTGAGGCAGCAGACCCTTGTTTTCGGAGTCTGCCGGCTGCCATTGAGGCGAACTCCACCAGAGCGGCAGTCAGAGCATCCAGCGTCTCTATTCGCGATCCGAAGGATCTACTCACGTTGATCATCTCGCGGGGGCCATCGTTGCCCTGCAGGTCAACCGCGCAGATGCCATTCAACTCCAGTTGCGTACGAAGGACTGTCACCGGGAACTCACGCTCAATAACGTGTCGTGGCACTCTCGCAAATTGAGCGGCTGTGCTTACTCCCATTGTGGCCAGACGGGCGCTTAAGGAAGGCCCAATCCCCCAAACCTCACCGACGGGCGTCAACGCAAGTAACTGCTCTCTGTCGATCGGAGACATCAAGTTGCACAGGCCGGTTTTCAACACCCGCTTGGCCCCGTAGGAGCCAAGTTTCGCCAGGGTCGGTGTAGGGCCAATCCCGGCACCGGTACCCAGACCGGTCCACGCGAGCACCCGTTCCCTCGCCTGAATTGCCAACTGATGTAATTGCTGGTCTGACATGCCGTGGCCATGAAGGAAGCACTCGTCGATGTAAAGGAAAGGTGTCAAGCCATGGACATCAATCTGAGCCTATGAAAATGGGCGATCGCGTGGATCCCATATGTCCATAGAAAACCTCCATTCAACACTGGGATATTAGAGCTACGTCCATGCTAGCTACCCGTAAACCTCCGCTCGATCCTCCTTAGAGCTATATGGATAATTGCACTCAACCTGACCATCCGTTTGCAGTGCCATTGCCCACTCATTTGCATTCGACCTGACCAGTCGTCTGCATGGGATTTGACCAGCAAACCGGTTGGCGCTTACCAGGAGAAGTCGACCCTTTCCAGCCGCTCACCGTTTGACAAGTATGCTCTTAGGCACACGAGGAGGGATGCGTGGTGTTCTTCTGTGGGGCGGGAACTCCTACCGCACGCTACCGGGATTCGGGGGGTAGTGGACAAGCTGTACAGCATCCTGGCGCTGGTCCCGAGAGCAAGGGGCGGTACATACCGATGTTCATGCAGAGTCCTGCTTGCCACGACGTCAAGTGGAATAAAGCTAGTAACCGACGCCTACATTGATGAATCGTTTCAGGATCTTGTACTTCTTGCAGCTTGGACGTTATTCTAGCGTCATGCAACTTGCAGAGAAATCGTTCGCGGATCCAGTCGCAGAGCGAACTATTGAAGCCCTAGCAGGCGACTTGTATCGGGCAAGAAGCCACGCCAACGAAACACGGCATTTATGCCAGCTCATGAACCCAGAAAAGTACTAAAGCAATATCTCAACCTCGTTCGGGTCTCTACTACTCTAACTGACGCCGGTGCATCACCATGTCCATGCCTCTGGACTATACCCTCGACACTAGGGCCCCTTTAGCTTTGAACTTCAGGGGAGTGTTCCAACCCCTACTTTAAAACTGTAAATGCGCCCAAACTTTGATTAAACGACTGAATCTTTACTTATTAAGACACAGTATTACTTTGCCAGGTATGGGAAATTGTCTTTTCCACAGCCATTGGCCTGTATCTCTCGTTTTCACGGTGAAAAACTATGACTCAAATACTCCTCACTGTGAAAACCTGTTTCTCATTTTCGCTAAAGCGTCAACGTTGTTTCCACCGAGTTTTTACAATGAAAATCATGGCTCCCATTTTTCACCGTGAAAACAGACCTGGGTCGCATTAGCACTTAAGCTCAACCAGATTCCGCCAGCTCTCGATTTCACAGTGAAATTACTGACCATTGAAATTATGCATGTCATCAACGATACACAGGCGCCGCCGACCATAACGTCCTGCTGACCGGTTACCTGCTTGATTACAAGATTTTCACTGTGAAATCTTACCGAGGCATGCTTTACTTCGGCCGTAGACCGCCGTCCGGATGCCCTATGACCTTCCGAGGATTTGACCGGCTGAGCCAGGATTACGTTATCAGACCTTCGGACGGAGCCTTTATAGAAACATGCGGATAGGAGTCTGATGCGAGGCGAGCAGATAACAGCTTTTTAGCCGCGAAGGTGTGCACCACTCACTCGGACTCTGGCCGCCGGCGACGTCATAGCGACGTGGCATACAGGCGTGGGCCAGCAGATTTCGTAGGCAGGCGCAGACCAGAAGTTTTCGAGGTCAGAATCTAAAGACAGAGGCGAAGCTTGCATAGGACAGGTTTTCATCGTGAAAATCTGCTATATGCAAAAGGCTGGGGGTGCAGAACCTATGTTATGTTAAAAAGTAGCAAGCCTTCGAGAGGGCGCTATGGGTTTTCACTGTGAAATCAGAGTACCTGAGCCTGCAACCGAAGCTCATGCGATGCAGATTTCACTGTGAAAACCGCTAACCGCACTTATTTTCGCGCTAGCGACGGCTCGCACGGGGGGCAGGCATAATGCAAACGGTGACAAGTTATTTAATACAGAGCGCATATACGTACTCGTTATCATTCATACAAGATCGTGTGATTCATACCGAGTTACACCCACAGGCTCAATTTAAGCTAACCCTAGATACCTCGGAAAGCACATGACTTCCATCGCACTGGTACTCGCTGAAGGCTATGGAACCATTTTCGAAAATGCCGATCGCTCCTCCGACCGAGCCCCGCTGATGAGCGGGTATGTTGAGTTCATGCTAAACAAAGGCTTAAACTCGAGGTTGCCGTCAGGTTGAAGAAAAAGGCCAATTCGGAAGAAGTTTTACTCACTCTCAATTGGTGGCATCAATGCCAGCCTGTTCAAAGAGAGCGAAAAGGAAAGTTTTCACCGTCCTTTGGCCTCGAAGATCTTGGACGGTGATCCAGAAACAGTCCCTCGATCCCTGCTCTTAACGCTGTCAATCGTCTCTCTGTGGCCGAGATCGGGTTGGCCGCCGCCATCACAATCAGTTGCACGGAGATGTAGTGACAAGCGGGTTTAAAACGGATGTCCGAGGGCACTCGGCCAAACGCTACTGCCGCCTGACTGGCCTCTCGACGTATCACGTTGTAAGCCAGCAAAAGCCCGCATACTTCCTGATAGATCAGCTCAAATTTTTTGCTGCGTAAGGTCATTGCATTCTGTTGCATCGAACTCTTGATGCCCCTGAAACCCAACTCGATCTCCCAACGCTCCTGATAAAGCCTGGCGACGGCGTTGGTGTTGTAGGTCTTGGCCGGCAATGACGTCATGACGGTCTTCACTTTGCCTTGAATTTCATAGCTGACTTCGCGTACTTCCCAGTACGATGGAAGAGCCAGGATTCGCTTTCTGGCCTGCGGTGAGACTTTCATACGCACCAAGCGGTCGTACTGGCTGTAACGCGCCACTTCCTCACAGACCAGTCCTTTTTTTGCCGGGATCAGCCAATGACGGTTGGTGCCTGCATTGCCCAGGCTCGACAGCAGCTCGGCGCCCCAGAACCCTTTGTCGAACAGCGTCACCGAGTGGTCTGGAATTTGCTGCAAAAGCTCGTCGGCCAAGCGCATTTCACTCCGTCGGTAGGGCACAATTGAGCATCCAGGATCACGTGCGAACGCATTTATCAGCGCCACCAAGCGCAACATCGGAAACGGTGTCTGGCGGTCGCTTGAAGTGTTTCCCGATCCAAAGTGGTCTCGAAGCTCGGGCGTATCCGGGGTACGCAAGAGTGCTCCATCCACCGCGAACACTTGCAGATCATGCCAGGCATCACCGTCATAGCGCTCCGCGCCCCATTGGGTGCCGGTCTAGCGGAACAACCACTCAACGGGACCGGCGCCGAGTCGCTTGCGCGCCTCGGTTACACCACTGCGGACCAACAGGTGGTCGCAGGCCAGGACTTGGCGCAGATGTTCAGATGTCTGGTCACCTCGTGAACCGGCTCATCACGAAACAACGCCACGCCAAGCACCAGCCAAAGCACTTGATCTGCGGGCAGGCGACGTCGGCGGAATGGTCGCCTGACTGGAAAGATCCAGCGCAGACGCGACCCACTTTATGGGAATGTTTTGGGTGAAAGTGCTCAGGTCGCAGGAGTTGAATAAGTCGCCGAGGTCGAGCAGGTCCTGTTGAACAAACAAAAAAATCCGATGCCAGAAGGCTGGTATCGGATTTTCGATGAAGCCCGGCTTGGACTCAAATACTTAAGTGAACAGCATTACGCTACTGAGCGGGTTTTTTTTTGAATAGATTCCAAGCATGCGCTGCTTCTATATATAGCTGGCAAGGAGCGCATCACCGTCAACAAACCATACACCACGGCAAACCAAAGCAATGCTCACTTAGTTACGCTGATCATGGGATGACGTACATGCCATCCCCCCAATGACGTGAAGTGTAGAGGTCCAGTTTTTTTGGACCACTCTGTAGGAGTTTTTAAGCCACCTGCTGCTCGAAGAGCGCTGGTGGCAGGTTATTCGAGGCGGAGTGGCAACGGCGATGGTTGTAGTGCGACACAAAATCGATCACATCCTTCTCCGCCTCGAAATGATTTTGGTAGCCGTTTTCCGGCATCCAGTCATGCTTTAAAGTTCTGAAATAGCGCTCGACCACCGCGTTGTCCCAGCAATTACCGCGACGGCTCACGCTATGCACGATCCGGCTTTCGGCCAAGCATGCGGCAAATCGGTCAGAGGTGTACTGACACCCCTGGTCTGAGCGGAACAACAACTCAGGCATCGAAACTCAACGGCTAACTTAAGCGCTTTGATCGATAGGGCCGTGTCAGCGGTTCTGGAACAGGCCCATCCAACAATTCTGCGTGAGAACTGATCCATCACGACAGCCAGATACAACCAGCTATTCCTCACTTTGATGTAGGTGATATCGCCTGCCCAGAGCGTGTCCGGCCGGACCGGATTAAAGCGACGATCGAGTATGTTCGGTGCCGTAACTCCAGGCTTGGTGGCGCGACGATAGTGCACATAAGTTAGTCGACGTGGCGAGATTGAGAGTCTTTATCAAGGAGCGCATTCGATGGCGCCCGATAAAAACTCCAGCAATTTTCAGCTCCTTGGACAATCCGCGAGCACCCAGAGCGTCACGATGTTCTTTATGCAACGCCCGAATTCTCAACTCCAGATCTTTGTCGATGGCAGGAGGCAGAGTCGGTTTACGCTTCGCGTAAAAGCTACTGCGAGCCACGCCCAGGACTGAGCACGCGTGCCGAATCGACAGGGCCCCTCTAACGCCATCAATCATTTGGTTCGGCTGAACAGAACCTTCAGATGAGAGGGCAATTGCTTTTTTAAAACGTGGTTCTCGGCCTCGAGCAAAGCCAATTTCGCCTGCAAAGACTCAATTAACTCCTGAAATTGCGGTCGGGTGGGCTTCAAAATGCCAGCGTGCACCCGACGCCAATGCAGGATCATCGACGCAGAGCTGTCGGACCCACCCCCGTGTGCTGACAGGCTTGAGGGATGGAGCAATTCATTTCCACAACTAGGCGTATGGCTTCCGCCTTTTCTTCAGCATTAACAACCCGAATCCCACAATGCGTTCTTAGGTCGATACTCCTACAGCATGGTCCAAAAACATTGAGCCACAACCAGGTGAATTCTACGACTAGGCCACGTCCAATATTTTGCCGAACCCTTCACGCCGGCACCATCTGCCTGCGTTCATGCGGTTGCGCGAGCGTGCCAGGCGAACGGTACACCCCCAGGGGAAAGGTCTTGGCCGTGGCACAGTTGGCTGTCCACCCTGCTCAGGCTGATGCGAGCGCGTTTTCACAATCTCCGGCGGAGTCGTCGGCTTCAAATGTGCCACGGTTAGTTCACCTACATTCGAGCATCGGCACAATCATGAAAATTGACTAAAGCCCTAAAACACGGGGCTATACAGGTAAATGTGCCATCGTTAAGAACATACAACCTCCCCCCATCCGAAAATGTGCCATCGTTAGAGCCTGAACTTAGTGTTCTTTTCTGAAATGTGCCAGCGTTCGGGGGTTATAGCCAGATACGATTACAGACGCTTTTCACCGTGAAAATGGTTGTTGATCTGAGCGATCCAGGTCGCATGGGAACCGTTGATACAAGCCCTTGTCAGGGGAAGCGGAAGGGGCTGCAGAGACTAAGGGACGATGAGCATCCTAAATGTGCCGTCATTAGTGGGCTGTCGACTCTCATAGCCCCTTGATCCACTTAGCAAAACCCAAATGTGCCACCGCTAGAGCATCGCTGAAGTAAAACGCCAAAAATGACTTCCAACAGTTCCATACTTAGGGTTGTGATGTGCCACGTTTAGATAGGCACATATGAAAAACATCTCATCCCAATTCGTTGGACGCCTTTAAATACGAGGATTACAGGTAATGTGCCATTCTTAGTGAGTAATTTCACTAAGCGCAGCACAATCCAATGATGGATCTAACGATGGCACATGAACGCCCTAATGGAGGCGCATTTCACTAAGCCTGGCACAGCAGTGCTCTAATGATGGCACAAATGGCACTAGCGCTGGCACTATAGGGCCTAACAATGGCACACAAAAAGCGATAGAAGCCTTATAAACCGCGGCTTTGCGGGATCTACTAACAAAGCTTCTAAAAAGCAGTAAAAACAGAAACAAGCTGTTGTTAGTTTTTTTGGATTAACTAGGCGAGAAGCAAAAGCGAAAAAGCGACTGTTCAAGCTGAACACTAACCATGGAACAATTCGACCCTGAAGATGGCACCGAGAAAAGATTGACCCTATCGCAAACGTTCGGATAATGTGCCACCACAGTCACCCAATGGCACATTTTAGATGGACACCTCCTCAGCACGACCACGAACAAAACGGACACCTGATGCGCCAACTCGTGGGAATCAAACTCCCACGAAGCGTAAGCGTGCTCCGAAAATTCTTGTGGTCAGGGAGATTGAGACCTCAAAAGCTGTTGAGCTGAAGAAAGCTGTAGAAGCCCTGGCGATGCGAAACGTTTCAACGACCAGTGATTTCACATTCCTGCAACGCAAGCTGTACAACACACTAACTCAGTTCGCCCAACAGAGACCCGACACTGAGATGGTCCACGATATCCCAATCAAGTTGGTTGAGGAACACGTTGGTCATACGACCTCGAACAGCAGGGACCACCTGAAAAAAGTCCTGAAGGGTATGACCCAAGTACAGGTGGAGTTCGATTACAAAGGCGAAAGCCCAGGTCGGAAAAGCGGGTGGGGCGTCGCAAACTTGATCGCTGAGGCCTACATCCTCGACGACAATCAGACAATCCGCTACTCATTCCCCGCCGAATTAAAACGCCGGCTACTCGATCCGACAATTTTCAATCTGATTGATCTGCGAATGCAGTATCACTTCACAAGCTACTCCGCGCTCTCTCTACACGAGCTCGTATCCCGGTACTACGGGTTCTCTCAGAAAGAAACCTTTCGCGAGCATTGGACCGCCTGGAGCGTCCTGCTATCAGGTTCAGCAACCCCGCATGAGGAATTCCGAGACTTCAATAAGATGCTTGGCCGTGCAGTCGACCAGGTCAACAGTATTGAAGGGCGTTTCAAAATCGAAGTCGTCATGACTAAAAATAGCCGCAAGTACGACAAGCTATGGTTCAAACTTGAGCCCCTGATGCAACCTGAGCTTGGGCTATCGCCAGCGCCAGAGATCGTAGGTGCTGAGGTTTCTAAGCGGCTGAGAGCTCTGTCCTTGAGTGCCAAGGATATCGAAGAGCTGGGAATGAGTCACGATGAGGAGTACCTGCTGGCACAAGCGGACTACACAGAAGCGCAGATGAAGAAAAAGGATTCTGTCGCCAGTCCAGCTGCTTACTTCAAAGCAGCTGTAACCAACAACTATGCTAAGGCGCCAAGCAAGCAGAAACCGGCGGATGGCCCAGCTTCTGCACCGAAACCGCCAAAGAGCGCCAAAAAGCTTGCAGCTGCTACACAGACTGCACCGGCGAATCAAATGAATGTCCTTCTCGAACAATGGGGTGCTGCACAGCGCACAACGATTCGTGACGAGATCAATACGCAGAGCTCGGAAGAGCAGCAATTGCTGTTGGCGATGTACGAGCCGCAGCTGAAGAAAGACGATCTGGCTTACAAGCAATACAAGTCGAAGGGCTTGAGCCCAATGGTACTGAATTGCCTAGTGGCGATCATTTTTGAAGATCGCTTCAAGGAAGCCCCGACATCAGACCAGCTGTTGCAATTCCTGCTATCCGCGAATGCCAGTGGCCAAGCATAAAAGTTGAGGGGTTCAACCCTGCGAGGATGCCATTAGGCCGCTTCGTTTGATCAGGACCAGCAGCGATTCAGCAGTGAGGAACGGGGCATTTTTTCAACATTTGCTCCATCACCAACGTGATAACCGAATAGCAATCACCTGGTCCGATCGGTAACGACCTCGAGGCCATATAGCATTCTCCAATAAGAACACTTTGCCTGCTGGTTTTCCAACGAGAACCATTTTTCGTTCTGCACACCGTGGCCTTTGCCCTCGAACTTGCTCTAGAGTTGAAGCAACGTTGCCAGCACCGAGGATAACTTCAAGCTCAGTCAGAGCAAGCGACCCCTTGAGTAATTGGACGGCTGGGTGCGTCACAAACTTCGCTGCATCCTCTGGCGCCAATGGAAGCAGCCATCAACGAGGGCGCATAATCTGATGGGCTTGGAGATCGACGAAGGACGCGCTCGCAGATCTGCGTCCAATGGGCAGGGCCCGTGGTGGAATGCCGGTGCATCCCATACGAATCTTGGTAAAGGGAATGGACGGGGATTGGTTTGACGCGGTGTTGGGTGATGCAGTGGTTTACGAGCGGCGTTACGAGACCAAAGGGGTGTTGTCCGGAGCCAAGGTCAAAATTCTTTCAGACAACTACGGCCAATTTACATCGGTCGTGATGAAGGTCAGTGGACGAGTAAGCACAATTCCCTGGATACGCAATCTTGCGGAACCGGATTACGCAAATTTCTGGCGAAGCCGGAAACCTCTATTTCTGGAGTAATGATTCGCCATTGGTGAGGGAGCAAAAACAGCGCCAACTTGATCAATTGTGCCATCCGAACCATCGAGCACTAACGATGGCACATCTGGGGAACGGCAACTCCCCTGAATTCATGGGCCGCAGCGGTGTTAAAGGTCCGCCACTAATGATGGCACATTTCAACACCGCCGGGCGGTCCCGGCGCCGATGAGTCCGGGCCACCCGAAACGATGTACCGAACAACCCCATTGAGCGATCTGTGTCGTTCGTCAAGTCAACCGCAGAGTAGGAGTAACCCCATGAACGTAGCGAACCATTCGACAGTTGTCGGTTGCAGCGCCTCAAGTTCGGCTTCGATAGCGGCGATAACTCACCACGACTACACCTTTTGAATGAGGCACTTCGATTCGAATCGTGGCCGGAAGAGCTTGAGGGGCCGCTATCGAAGACAATGCCTTGACCGGAATAAAGGCAGTTTGCAGTGCCCGGTTTTTCTGCGCATGCACCCGAATCCATTTATGGACAAGGTTTGCATTGAGGTTGTGGGTCAAGGCGACATTGGCAATTGAGGTGTCAGACTGGGCGCACTCGGCAATGACCTGGGCCTTGAAGGACTCGGAATAGGAACGGCGCTCTTGGAGCATGGGCGTCCGCTTAAAAAGGGCTAAAAAGGGTGTCCACTTAAATTGATCTGACCCCGAAAAGTTGGACGCCTTCTATGCCCGCCGTGCTTGAGTCCTGTATTCCACAGGGCTCGGGCCACTTAGTTTCAGCCTGATTCGCGAATGATTGTAATAGTGTATGTATTCCCCGAGCCCCGCTTCAAGCTCATCGAGATTGTTGAATTTGTTCAGGTAAAAGAACTCGGATTTCAACGTACCAAAAAAGCTTTCCATAGCCGCATTGTCATAGCAATTTCCTTTGCGGGACATGCTTGGCTTTACTGCGCGCTCGTTCAGCACGCGCCGGTAAATAGGCATCCGGTATTGCCATCCCTGGTCGGAGTGCAAGATCGGTTTATCGCGCGGCCGCAGCCGCTCAAAAGCTTGTCGTAGCATCGCACCGACCATGTCGAACAGCGGGCGCCTGGCGGTCTTGAAGGCGATGATTTCGCCGTTGTAGGGGTCAAGTATCGGTGAGAGGTAAAGCTTCTGCCCGCCGACCCGAAACTCCGTCACATCGGTTACCCATTTCTGATTCGGTCGTTTGGCATCGAACTTCCGCTTCAGCAGGTTCCGCGCTACCTGACCCTCTTCGCCTCTATAGGCGCGGTATTTCTTTATGCGCACACGGCTTTTCAACTGAAGCTCGCCCATGAGGCGCTGAACAGTCTTGTGGTTCACGAGATGGCCCGCTCGCCGTATGCGTCCGGCCAAGTCATCTACCCAACCCCGCAACGCCAGGACATGGTGTGCACTTAAATTTAAGTGGGCACCGGTTCTAGCCTTTTAAGCGGGTATGTCATGCAGCCAACACGTCGTTCTTATTCCAAATCCTTCAAGGCCCAGGTCATTCAAGAGTGTGCCCAGCCCGGCGCTTCGATTGCCAGCATCGCCCTCACCCATAGCCTCAACGCAAACCTCGTCCACAAATGGATTCGGGTGCAAGCGCAGAAAAGCACGGCGCTTCAACCTGCATTCATCCCATTGCCTATGCAAACGACGGCGCACCTGTCTTCATCTAATATCAGCGTTGAGATTCTGCACCCGCGCGGCACCGTCAAAGTGAACTGGCCAACCGATAGTGCTGCTGCCTGCGCCGCTTTCC
The DNA here is from genome assembly GCF_044746405.1 of Pseudomonas sp. NPDC086251. NCBI lineage: Bacteria > Pseudomonadati > Pseudomonadota > Gammaproteobacteria > Pseudomonadales > Pseudomonadaceae > Pseudomonas > Pseudomonas sp. NPDC086251. Next base: position 85,869 of record NZ_JBIVBY010000005.1, on the reverse strand, counting down.
TTCGAGACCTGTTGCGATGATCCGCATCGACGCCATCTGGCTCGCCACCGAGCCGATGGACATGCGCGCCGGCACTGAAACGGCTCTGGCTAGGGTGATCGCGGTGTTCGGTGCGGCGAAGCCGCACTGCGCTTATCTGTTTGCCAATCGCCGGGCCAATCGCATGAAAGTGCTGGTACACGATGGGATAGGGGTTTGGCTGGCCGCACGTCGCTTGAACCAGGGCAAGTTTCACTGGCCAAGCCTTCGACAAGGCAGCGAAATACAGTTGGATACCGAACAACTTCAGGCCTTGGTGCTCGGTCTACCTTGGCAACGTGTTGGCGCTGGTGGTGCAATTACGCTGCTTTAAAAGCTGTAATTAGCGTCTTGGCTGGCTGTCGTCAGTGGTCTGCTTTGGTAAAATCCACGGCATGACTTCCTCGCCCAATCTCGATCAAATGACTCCCGACCAACTGCGTGCATTCGCTGCGCAGCTGCTATCGCAAGTCGAGACCATGGGCAAGACGGTTGAAACCATGGGCAAGAAGATCAACCGCGATCAAACGGTGATCGAGAAGCTGACCCACGAGATCGCACAACTCAAGCGTTTGAAGTTTGCCAAGCGTAGCGAGCAGATGAATCCTGAGCAGGCCAGCCTGCTTGATGACCTGATCGATACTGATATCGCGGCGATTGAAGCCGAGCTTCAGGCCTTGCAAATAGCGCCAGTGGCGACCGAGAAAAAGCAAAAGCCCAAGCGCACCGCCTTGCCGGCAGAATTCCCACGCACGTTGATCCATCACGAACCGGACAACACCCACTGCCCATGCGGCTGCGCACTCAAGCGCATCGGTGAAGATGTCAGCGAAAAGCTGGACTATATGCCCGGCGTGTTTACCGTTGAACGCCATGTACGTGGCAAGTGGGTTTGCGATGACTGCGAAACGCTGATCCAGGCACCCGTACCGGCGCAGGTCATCGACAAAGGCATCCCGACTGCCGGGTTACTTGCCCACGTCATGATCGCGAAGTTTGCTGATCATCTGCCGCTTTACCGAGGAATCGATTTTCGGTCGTGCCGGCTTGGCGATTCCACGCTCGACGTTGGCGCAATGGGTTGGCATGACGGGTGTGCAATTGCAGCCCCTGGTCGATGCCCTGCGTGACGTTGTGATCGGGCAGCAGGTCGTGCACGCGGATGAAACACCGGTGCAAATGCTCGCTCCGGGCTCGAAGAAAACCCACCGTTCTTATGTTTGGGCGTACGCCACCAGCCAGTTCTGCGAAACAGCCGCTGTCGTCTACGACTTCAGCCCCAGCCGCGCCGGTGAGCATGCTCGCAACTTCCTGCAAGACTGGAAAGGTAGTTTGGTCTGCGACGGTTTTGGCGGTTACAAGGCCAGCTTCGAACTCGGCGTGACCGAGATCGGCTGCATGGCCCATGCCCGGCGCAAGTTCTTTGAATTACACGCCACTAACAAAAGCCAGATCGCCGAGCAGGCCCTGCGCTACATCCAGTTGCTGTATGAAATCGAGAGCGAAGTGCGCGATGTGGAGCCGGATTTACGGTGCCGAATACGGCAAGAAAAAGCCGTACCGGTGATGGATAGGCTGCATGCCTGGATGATCGCCCAGCGTGATCTTGTACCCGAAGGTTCGGCTATCAGCAGAGCACTCGATTTCAGCCTCAAACGCTGGGCAGCGCTGTCGCGCTACCTCAATGACGGGGCCGTACCCATTGACAACAACTGGGCGGAGAACCAGATCCGGCCGTGGGCTCTTGGACGCAAAAACTGGCTCTTCGCGGGGTCGCTACGTAGCGGAAAACGGGCGGCAGCGATCATGAGCTTGATCCAGTCTGCGCGGCTGAATGGTCATGACCCGTACGCCTATCTAAAGGATGTTCTCACGCGCCTGCCGACGCAGCGGGCGAGTGAAATCGAGCAGTTGCTTCCGCATAAGTGGCAGCCGGTTTAATCACGCAAGATGTGATGCCCGGACGCATACGAAGCATCTACCCCATGGCGATGCGCGACCTCTCTGTGGCCTGCGCTCCCCGAGCAGTAATCTTCAACAACCGACAATTTCGTCTGCTCTGTGTACTTCTTCATGACATCCCCCGATGTTGATGTCCAACTTTCCGGGGTCAGGTCAAATTTAGGTGGACACCATCGCCTCCAAGCGATGGCATCAGGAAGGTGAGTTGCCCGGTCGCTTACAGATGATTTACATACACGACTGGACAAATACAGTGGATCAAATGTGTATGACGCCGATTTAGAAGCTCACCTGAAACAAAGCCGCTCTACTAGACTTATCGAACAAGGGAAATTTACGTAGTGCGCTTTTTGGCAGGACAATCAGATGTTTGATTTTCGAGCCTCGGGAAAGGTCATGATCCCTTCCACACCATGGAAACGAACATCATTTCGGCGATCGTTCTTCCGCGAAACACAATGAAATTACTAATCCTCCCTGTGAAAAGCCTGTAGCCCTCCAAACCGCAAGGGCTACAGCCTTGCCATTACGTCTGTCCTGATTTCACAAATTGTACTTCAACATATTGGTATGCAGATTTGGAAAGTCCCCAGTTACCCACGTTTTCCTATTTTCCACAGCTCTAGTCCGGGCTCTTCTCTTTTCGCTGTCTGCGCTCCACCTGGTGAGCTGTGTGCAGCTTCTTTTCCAAAAACTGAATAACGCTTCCAACTGAGAAAAACGCTTTAACCCGCCAAGGCCCGCAGCCAGCCTGGGCTGGAGGGTTGTTTTCATCACACGATTTTTTACGCAACTTTTAGATGCAAAGCCCGTCGGCGGGAGGGGGAACGGTGCGTTCCTGTTCGCGCTTTCTTTGGCGCGTGAGTTGTCCTGCCGAGGTCTGTTGCCCGTCAGTTCACCTGAGTTTTTCAAAGGTTATCCATTGCCTGTGTGAGAGTGCAGGGCTATAGTCGGACTACGCCAATGACGCATATAAGGGATGGCATGATCTTTATCGAGACCCCGGTATTTACCGAGGACGTTGCCGACCTCCTCAGTGATGAGGAATACCGGGAGTTCCAGAATGCATTGGCCGAAAATCCCGACACGGGTGATGTCATCCAGGGAACGGGAGGTCTTAGGAAGGTCCGCTGGGGCGCAAACGGCAAGGGCAAGCGAGGCGGAGTTCGAGTGATCTACTACCACGTTGTCTCGTCCTACCAAGTCCGGCTAATCCTTATCTACCAGAAGGGGATTCAGGACGACCTTTCAGAGGCTGAGAAAAAAGTGCTTCGCGAACTCAACAAAGGGTGGCAGTGATGGAAAAGAATCTCTTCAACCGTCTTGTAGAAAGCATGACTCAGATGGACGAGATTGATCGTGGTGAGCGTCAGCCGTCGCGTGAATTCCACGTTGACGCTGTGCAGGTAAAAAAGATCCGACAGGCCACGGGGCTTACACAGGCTCGATTCGCCAAGACGATCGATGTGGCAGTTGGGACTCTCCGTAACTGGGAGCAAGGGCGCCGTGAGCCTGAAGGACCAGCAAGAGCATTGTTACGAGCTATACATAACGATCCTGATCATGTTTTGGCTGCATTAAAACAATGATCGCATAGGAATATTATTCAGACGGCATTAATCAAACAACCGTCTCGGGAAGTGCTTAGCACTTCTTTTTTTAATTCTATTGGGATAGATATGGGAAGCTCGGGGGGAGCCTTGGTTTTTCGCCAACATCTGGAAACCTTTTTCAGCGTTTCCCTAGTAGGTTGAATAGTATGTCTTACAAGTAGAATATTTCGAAAGTTGCGGAGCCATCTAGATTTATGATTTGAGTCCTATCTAAATTTTGTACTGGTTGTATAGAGGGTAATACTCGAATGGAGACCGACATGGAGTGAAGGACTGAGGAACGCCGTTTCGAGGTTCGTACCCTCTTTGAAATCTAATAAGATTTTGGCTATTCGGAGGAAGTGTATTCGCTGTACCTGGATAACTCTGCCAGGAAGTACCGTTACCGCTAAGCGTCAAGCCTAAAGCTCCGTCTAGCAGGGCATTTGCATCGAACTCAATACGATATGAACCAATCGGGTTTTGAGAAGAGTCTACGCCCCAACCAAATTCGCTGCTATTGACAGCTGTGCCAAATCTATTGGATGTGATATTAAATACCATTGTAGCAGACGAGCTGCAAGTGATGTTAAATGTCGACGCCTGCGCAGGAAGCAGAATGGCGGTCCCGGTGGACTGAATTATCCCGAAATTGAAACTGCCGCCATTACCAAAGGTGGGAGAGCACGACGCTACCGGTATTGAGCGTGTTACGCTAAGGTCCGCCACACTCCCAGCAGGACTTTTTAATTATTACTGCGACAAGTAGAAATATAATTGATTTAATATTCATGTGCTTTTTCCTTTGCCCATACAAATAGATTCTTTTTTTGGGGCTATTTGCGAAAAACAACATATTAGTTTAGCGATTTATGTAGGGGAATACTTAAATTCGGGGGCGTTTGTCCTGAAGGCATCGCTCTTGCAACAATGGCCAATTTATCAACCAAGAGAGAGGTGTGTCATGACTGGTCCTTTCTATGCTTAGCAGCTCTATTGAGCTATACCCAGTATTCCACCATACCGATTTTCCATTCTTGGAGATGTCTATGAAGCTTGGTATTCCCCTCACAATACTACTCATGGCTGCAACGTTGTTCGGTTGTACCAGTTCATCAAGCCACTCTCTATATGTTCCTTTAGCAGCTACCCACAAAAACCCTGGACATATCGGCACCACCACTTTGACTGGCGTAGGTAATCAAACCGACTTCGACTTTTATATCAGCGGCGTGCCGACCAGTACGACGTTGCCATTGCGCATTTACTCCTTTATTAATAAAGGCAGTTGCCAGCAGCCTGGACCGATTGCCTTCGCGATGAACGATAAGGTCAATACTCAAAGTGTTGGCGGGGTCAACGGTTTTACCTTTGAAAGAAGCGCGTCGATCGCCATGCCAGAGTTATTATCCGACCATTACTCGGTCGTAGTACGTAGCGCTCCAGAAGATGGCAACGTTGATCTTTTCTGCGGTGACATCGCTAAGGCAACCCGTTAGTTCAGGCTATGCGTCTTTGCCTAGTTGCGAACTCTGATCGAGTAGGAGGCGGATTTACATCCGCCGTCCTCTCACATACATGGACGCCCCCAGTTTGCCGAGCTTTCAATTCGTGACAACACAGACGGGGTTGAGATTGCAGCCATACATCCGGACTTTATGTGAGGCTCTGCCTCTGTCCCTGATGGAATTCGCTGATCGGGCTCTTATCACCACCACGCGCTCGAAGCGCCTGTGAGAGGGCAGAGTTACCCGATCCCGGTCCGACCTGTCTTGCCATCACGTCATGATTGCCTGGGCAACCTTGGAAGAACTCCTTCTAACGCCTCAGCGCCTCATCACCTGACTCCACCGACCCGGCTACACCCCTGCGACGTCAGGGGTGTAGCCGGGTCGGAATCTGCGGTCATAGGCCAACAGCGCCCCAGGCAATCCTGGCATTTTTGTTTGCCTGTGCGATGACTGCCACATTCGTGTTGCGGCGCGCCAACAAACCTTTCAACCAATCCGCCGAGGGATCAGTTTTACTCTCGGCGTAGCGAACCACAGCTCGTGCACCATGAACCATCAAGGTGCGCAAATAGCAGTCACCCCGCTTGCTAATTCCCAACAGCGTGGACTTGCCTCCGCTCGAATGCTGTCGCGGTACCAACCCCAACCATGCTGCCATCTGCCGACCGTTGGCGAAGCTCTTTGCATCACCTACCGATGCCACCAGGGCGCTCGCTGTGATCGGTCCAACGCCTGGTATCTGCGCAAGCCGACAACTGTCTTCGTTTCCGCGATGCCACTGTTGAATTTCCCGTTCAAGTTGACATACCTGTCGGTCCAGCTCCTTCAGATGATCACCCAGACGCTGTATCAATTGCCGAAATGCTCCGGGTAGACCGTTCTCGCCATCCTCCAGAATGCCCGGCAAGCGCTCGGTGATATGCCTGATCCCTTGCGCGATGACAATGCCAAACTCACCGAGCAACCCTCGTATCGAGTTCGCTTGCGCGGTACGCGCCTTAACAAAACCCTGACGCGCACGATGCATGGCCAAAACCCCTTGCTGCTCTGTCGTCTTGATCGGCACGAAGCGCATGTTGGGTCGAGCTACCGCCTCACAAATCGCTTCTGCATCGGCAACATCGTTCTTGTTCGTTTTCACATAAGGCTTAACAAATTGTGGAGCCACCAATTTTACCGTATGTCCAAATCCCTGCAGTTTTCTTGCCCAGTGATGGGCACTGCCGCAAGCCTCCATATCGATCAAGCACGGCGCCAATACTGCAAAGAAGGAAGCAACCTGGTCACGTTTAAGCTGCTTCCTCAGTACTGGCTGGCCTCGTTCATCGACGCCGTGCACTTGAAATACGTTTTTTGCTAAGTCGATACCAACAGTCGTAAGCTTCATGGGGACGCTCCCTTCCGTTAAGTGCTATTAACACTTTCACTTTGGCACATTGATGCCGTCAGGACAGGGGGCGTCCATTCCATTACCACCGTACGTACGGATCCGTATACGGCGGTTCAAGCTATGCGGTTAAGCCGGTTTATCGTATCCAGTACCGAGACTAGTCCAAGTTGATCCCATAGCTTCTTTGTCAACGCCTGATTCATATGAGATGCCCCTGAGCTCCACCATGGGCCGCGGCCATTGAAAGCTGATTTGCAGGCGCGTGCTTCGCTAAGCCCCAGACGCATCAGGTTACTCGCCCTCGTTGAGGGCTGCTTCCATTGACGCCAGACGGCACAGCGAAGCTTGCGACGCACCCAGCCGTCAATTTTCTCAAGTGGCCGTTTGCTTGGACTTAGCTTGAAGTAGCCTGCCCAGCCACGCAGCACTGGGTTTATCCGCTCGATGACATTCGCCATCTTGCGGCCCCGCGCTCCGCGCAGCAGGTCTCTGAGTCGGTCGCGCAAGCGACGCAGGCTCAGTCGCCACTCGCAACTTTGGCTGCCGATGCCAGCTCATTCCATAGCCCAAGTAATCACATATCCACGACCCGGCGACTCGGCTCTTTTCCCGTTTCAGCGTCAGTTTCAGGCGCTGTTTCAGGAAGCGCTCAACGCCAGCCATCACCCGTGCACCTGCCCGTTGGCTACGCACATAGATGTTCGCATCGTCGGCATAGCGCACAAAGCGATGACCCCGCCGTTCCAGTTCACGGTCGAGTTCGTTGAGCAGGATGTTCGACAGCAACGGCGAGAGCGGGCCGCCTTGCGGCGTCCCTTCCTGCCGTCGGCTGACGAGCCCACCTGCCATTGTTCCCGGCCTCGAGGTAACGGCGGATCAGCGTGAGCACACGCTTGTCTTCGATTTGACGCGACACATAAGCCATCAGTACATCGTGGTTGACCCGGTCAAAGAACTTCTCCAGATCGAGTTCCACGCACCAGCGGTGGCCCGCCGCCACATGGCCGCGAGCGGTTTCGATGGCTTGATGAGCGCTTCTGCCCGGACGAAAACCGTAGCTGTAGTCCGAAAACAGAGGATCGAAGATCGGCGTGAGCTGTTGCAGCAAAGCCTGCTGGATCAGGCGGTCCACGACGCAGGGAATGCCCAACTGCCTTGTACCGCCTTTGGGTTTGGGGATGTTGACGGCGCGCACACCTTGCGGGTGATACTCGCCAGCCAGCAGCCGAGTCTTGAGGATCGGCCAATACTGTTTAACGTAGCCTGCCAATTCGTCGACCGTCATGCCATCGGCACCCGGTGCGCCCTTGTTGCTGACTACGCGTTGATACGCACGCCTAAGGTTGGCCGGTGCAAGCACCCGCTCCATCAGCGTGTCCGGCTCCGCGTTCGTCCACGTCACAGACGCCGCCGATACCTGTGCGCTGTCAGCCGTCATCCTCGGATACTGTCCGGGACTCGGAGTAACAGTCTTCTCTTGGAGAAATTTCTGCATTACGGTATTCAACGAGACTTTGACGCCTACTGGCGGCATAACCTGTTCGGCCCTTGGTGACGGGGTTATTCGTCACTTACTACGGCTTCGGCTGACTTCTGCATGCTCATCCCGTCGCCTCGCGGCGCTCGGTAGCACAGTGGCAAACGTGCAGATCTCCCAGGGTAATTCGCGCGACCTTCCTGCTTATGCCTGTCGGATCTACGTCACAGCGTTCCGTGCAAGTATCGGGCTTTGACGATTATGGCCGTCTTACCCCGCTGCGCCGCCGCTATCCGCTTGCTGTTCGTCAGGCCAGCATTTTGCCTCGGGCTTCCTTCAGATTCGCAGTCACCCGCGACACCCTTGCCTCTGGCTAACACTTCCCCTTGCCGGGTCTGTAGAGGACTTGCACCTCCAAGTCACCAGCGTGGCCACCACAGCCAAGCTGGTTACGCTTACGCGCAACGCGCCATGCCTGGCGCACATGAAAAAAAGGGCGCTTCAGGGCGCCCTTGGATGGGATCTTCGTATTCCCGAATCTGGTTGTAGATAAACCCGAAATGGCTGGCATTGAAGTGGGTTTAAGCGGGATAAAGTGAGACTAGCCGAGCTGAAACGAAACTAGGCGAAACTGGAGGGCTGATTTCACTCCCCGGGGCTCTCCGTTTTGGAGTCGTAACGAATGCTCTCATGCTGCGTTTTCACGTTGACCTGCCTGCCCGTTATCTTGTGAGACCCAAGCCCAAATCGCCGAGCGACTGACCGAACACGTGCGTTCCTTATGGGCCGCCGGTGCGCCGGGATATCGCTCGATGGCCGAACAGGGGAGTGCGGTGCTGTTCCACCTGTCGCAGGCGGCAGGCTGGATGGACGTCACCTTGGCGCAGTGTCAATTAACCCGCAGTTACGTTGAGGCCTACCGCCGCTAAGCGTTGCTGGCTATGCACGATAAGGACGCCCGGTTGTTTTTCGACACGCGGGTACCGCGCATTCGTCGCCACCGTGAAGGTTTGAAGCCGATGGACACCATCGTTGGCGACGTGCACCCGATTGACATCGAGCTGACCCGCGCCGATGGCACGGCGGTGATGCCTCGGGCGATTGCCTGGATGGACGTGGCCATCCACCGCTTGCCCCATCCGGGTTATTTGGAGTACGCCCTCGACGCGCAACTGAAAGGGGGCGAACGGGTGAGCTTCGGCACGACCCTGGCGCCCAAGGGGAAAGTGTTGGTGCGTCACCTGAAACGGCAGCACTACCTGTCCAAGCCGTAAACCTGTAAGGGAGCTGGATGACGGCGTTATTTGAAATGCGAATCCGGGTCGGCGGCGACCCGCGCGGCTTCGGACATTTACCGAGCTGCGTGACGAACTGGCCAAACTGAGTCATCCGGCGTGCCCGGACGTCGACTGGGCCAAGGTCGAGCAGTTGTGCCTGACGTTGTTCCACCACAACGGTGCCGAGCTGCAAACGGCCGCCTTTGCACTGGCGTGCAGCCAACGCCATGGCCTAGAGGGCATGGCGCAAGGGGTGACGCTGATCGAGTCGCTGTGTAGCGAATGGTCAACCGTGTGGCCGCCGATGGTCTCGGGGCGCTTGGAGATTCTGGCCTGGCTGTTTACCCAATGGCAGTCGTTGCTGCGCCACCTGCGGATCACGACCCAAACATTGCCCGTCCTTGAACACCTGAGTCGTGAGTTGGAGCGATTAGTCACTCAGTTGCAACGTCAGGGACAAGTGCGTCTGGTCACCTTACAGCCGCTGCGCCATCAGGTGAGCAGCCTGATGCTGCGCCTGGAGCACAATGCTTTTTTCGGTGAACTGTTGCCGATCTCTACGAGAGTCCCGGAACCGGCCTTCGTGATGCCGGTGGTCATTCTGCCCGCCCACCCGATGCCGGAAGTGCCACCTGCGGCTTGGCAAACCCGCAAGAACTATATCGTCCTGTGGCTATTGGCGCTGACCGTTACTATCGCCCTGGTGTGCGGGGTTTGGTGGAGGAGTCAAATGGCAGGACACCACCAATCGCAACAGGCCGCAAACGACGCGGTGCGCCTGGACAGCCTGTCTCTGTTCGGCGCCGGCAGCGCCGAACTCGAGCCAGACTCGACCAACGTGCTGATCAACGCCTTGGTCAACATCAAGGCTCAACCGGGCTAGCTGATCGTAATCGTAGGGCACACCGACTCCACTGGCGACACCGAACAGAACCTGCAACTCTCCTACACGCGCCTTGGCCGTGCGCAACTGGATGCAGCGCATGAGCGACATCTCCGACAACTGTTTTGCCGTCCAGGGTGCGGCAGGGAGAGCGAGCAACCGACGTATGGATATTCAGCTGGTGCCGCGACCGGAGGCTTGTTGGCCCCCCCTTCAAAAGCCCATTAAAGTAGGCGTGCTGTAAAAATGTTTTGGATCGTTGCACCGACTTGTCCGATTATTTTGCACTCGAACTAACCAGCCGTCTGCACCGGGCTTGACCAGCATGCTTCGTGATGATTACTGGCGGAGAACGGCCAAAAGCGGGCACGACAGGTCGGCAATCCTGCGCGGAGCTCGACTGGTTTTGTCCTTATGTCTAAGTGTTTAAGGTCATACAAGCAATAGGGGGCGTGCCACCATATCGCCCCCTCCAGAAATCTTTTCTGCCTCCAGGTAATCGCCATGGACGATGTAGTCATAACGCATTTGGATGTGAACCAGAGCTGGCAAAACCATCTCTTCAATTTCACTCTCGACGATCCCAAGACGAACGCACCCGGGCAGCGCAAGCCGCAACTGGCTGCGCTTTATGCGACCTTGGGGCACCTGGTGGTTGATCCCGCTTCCACCGGCACAGTGGTCATGCCGACCGGCACAGGGAAGACCGACACCATGCTCGCGCTGATCATCGCTGCGAGGATGGCCAGAACCTTGATCCTGGTTCCCTCGGACGCCCTCAGGACGCAGTTGGTGGGCAAGTGCACGGAGATGAAGACTCTCCGCACCGTGGGGGCGGTATCGGACACGGCGCGCAACCCCATTGTTGCAGCCATTGATTCGAAGCTGTCTGAGGCGCAGGTTGCAGAACTTGCTACTGACAACATCATTGTGGCCACTCCCCAGGCCCTGCTGCTATTCGAAGACGCCGCCTTGGGGGCGCTGGTGAACATGTGCAGCCACCTGATGATCGATGAGGCTCACCATGTGGGTGGCAGCGAGTTGGAACCGAATCAAAACCGCCTTCAGCGGCAAACCTTGTAGTCAGTTCACAGCGACGCATTCCGGGAGGATGGTCTGGCTCTGGCCGGCATGATCATCTACAACTACCCGCTCCGGGATGCGCAGCTTGATGGCTATTTCAAAGGCATCGAGTTCCATCCGGTACGAGAATACAACCTCAAGCTGTCCGACCAGGCCATCGCAGACAAGGCTGTTGAGCTGCTGCAGGCTGACCTCAAGGCTGGGTACAACCATTTGATGATGGTGCGGGCCAAGTCGCACAAGCGGGCGACAGACCTGTTTGAGATTTACAAGCAGCACGCCGACCTAACGCCAGTCCTGATTCACAGCAAGGTGCCGAACCAAGCCAGAGTGATGGCGGAGATCGTCGAGAAGAAGCACCGGATCATCGTCTGCGTCGACATGCTTGGGGAAGGCTTCGATCTGCCTGAGCTCAAAATCGCCGCAATTCATGATCAACATCAAAGCCCCGCGGTGACGCTCCAGTTCATTGGTCGGTTGACGAGGGTTGATGCCGCCCTTGGTGATGCCAAGTTCGTGGCGAACATCGCTAACCAGAAAACCGACCACCAGATGGCAGAACTCTACAAGGAGAGTGCTGACTGGGGTGCAGTCATTCGCAACGTGAGCGAGCAAAAGGTAGGTCGGGAAATTGAGAGGGCGGACTTCAACGAGCAGTTTGCTGACGGTGACGATGCCCAAGTGATTTTTGGGCTGAACCCGAACCCCAAAATCAGCGCCGTGGCGTATCACGTCTCCTCTAAAGACTGGACACCACAGCGTGCGCAGGGTCTGGATGGACGCAGGGAAACACTGCAGTACATCTCGATCAATGATCAGGCCGATACCGTCATTGCCGTGACTCGGCGAGAGACTATGGTTGGGTGGGCTCAGACCGAAGAAATCGTCGATACCAATTGGAATCTGTACATTGCTTTCTATAACAAGGCGCAGAAAACCCTGTTCATTCACACCTCAGGTGACGATACCCAAGCAACTCGCTTTCTCAACCTGGTAGCCAAAGACCCTCGTCGCATCAATGGTGAGCCGACCTTCCGTGCGCTCCACGACATCAAGCTGATGAAGCTGCAGAACGTTGGCCTGTCCCGCGCCCGGAAAGACCTGCGATTCACGATGCACGTGGGGCGCGATATCAACCAGGTGATTAGCGACATCGAGAAAGGCAATGCGACAAAGTCCAACATCTTCGCCACCGGTTTTGAGGATGGAGAACGAACCACTGTGGGCTGCTCGCACAAGGGCAAGATTTGGGAGATGAACTCCTCTCCAATGAACTACTGGGTCGAGTGGATGCAAGCGCATGTCGGTCAAACTCAACGACAACACCATCGACCCTGCTGACGTACTTAAAAATGTCATGCGTGTTGACCAAATCAAGGACAGATGGCCAGAAGGCCTGTTCTACGTTGACCGGCCTGTGTCGATCGCGATCGAAAAGGGGCAAAGGATCTCGCTATATTTTCAGGGAGAGACTTTCAATCTTCTCGACGTCGAGCTTGGTAAGCCTGAGTACAGTGGCGCGCGGACGCTGGAGATCCCGTCCTTGTCGCGGGTGACGATGGCGAAGAGCGTCGCCACCATCGCTATCAAGTTGTTGGAGGACGGATACAAGACCTCCTGCCCAGGTGTGAAGATCCTTTACCCCCACGAAATGCCACTGGACTCCTACCTGGATGCAGAGCCGCTTGTATTGCTCAAGGTCGACGGTTCCATGGTGCAAGGCAACTACAGTCAGTACTCGCTCAACAGCATGGATGTAAAACTGCCTGCCGGCTTGCTCGAACCCTGGGATTGGGGAACGACGAAAATCCATCAGGAGTCCATGCGTGCAGAGCGACGTAAGGACTCAGTACAAGGCTTCACCTTTGACAAGATTGCTGATGACTACTCCATCGTCTTCAATGATGACGACAAAGGCGAAATTGCTGATCTGGTGGCAATTCGGGAAAACAAGGACGTCATCTACGTCGACTTTTACCACTGCAAATTCTGCCCTATGACGGATGGCATGGCCGCGCCTGGGGCGCGCGTCGCCGACGTCTACGAGGTTTGCGGTCAGGCGTCGAGATCGGTGAAATGGCTGTACACGGGCGAAAAGTTCTTCAACCGACTGATGGATCGCTACCAGCAATCACTGCTGAAGGACTTCGACAGAATTCTGAAAGGCACGCCTCAGCAGCTGGAGATACTGCGCAACAAATGCCACGACCATGAGCTGATCTTCGAAATTGTGATCTTCCAACCCGCGATATCAGCAAAGAAGGTGTCGAAGGAGCAGTTGGCCGTCTTGGGAACGAGCTACTCATACATCAAGAGCATCTCGGGCTCGGACCTCAAGGTCATTGTTAGCCCTTAATTGACTTGCACCAGCGGAATTGCAGCTGATTCCGCTGATGTCATGCTGTGATCCACGCCTCCGATATCGGCTTTGCTTTTTCCATCACAAGCTTGTGGCAGCCTGAAACGTCCTAAATTTCCAAGGTACTCGATGACCGCTTCTGGCCGCTCTCTACCAGTCCAAAGCGTCAGGTCAAACTCTTACAAACCATTGGTCATCAGGACGTAACATCCTGACTCCGGGGGAGCAACAAGCCTGACGCCGAGGGATGAGCTGTTTTTTGACACCCCGGCCCAAAGATGAACACCGCGATCAAGAGGGTGACTTACACAGTCACGGGTGCTTTTCTGATGAAGTCTACAAATCGTCCGCGGGGAAGTGGACTGAAGGCATAGAAAACCCACATGTGAATGAGTTGAACATCGACATTGGCTGATATGCATATCGCGCTCAGTTGCGTATTCCGCCATCGGCCGTCCGAACACACCCACAGAGTTGAGATTCAGCCTATGACAGAAGAAAACTCGGCTCTTGACCGGGCGTGTGAGGATTTCGAACATTTCATAAAGTACATCCTTGAGCCTGCAAAGAACGATTTAGCGGCGAAGGTCCGGAAAAACGCGATCTCGCTCCACCAGGCGTACGGTGCAAACCTGATTTTGGCTCACAGCGTTGATTACTTGCAGGCGGTGCGATCGGCAGATGGGATAAAAGAGACTCGAAAGGATCTAGTCGCAGCCTTCGATGAAAAACTCTCTGTTCCTAGGGCATATCGCAATCGGAAAATGGAACTGATCGACGGAATAAACAACGCGTAAAACACATTCGAATAGACCCGGCACGGTACAAAGGTCTGGGTGAGCGCTATGGGCAAATATCCTTTCAGAGTTTGATGGAGGAGGGGCGCGTGTTGTGTCATCTTGAGGAGTACCGATTCGACTACTGTCGTGTGGTGTTCTTGCCCGCCCTGAGAGCCTTGTCGAACTGGGAATTTGATGGCACAGACGACGTTGTGAGTTTCGCTAGCGGCGAATACATCGTTGCGGAGAGCTCGTCGTACCTTGATACGTACGATCCCTTTGACCCATCAACGGCGATCGATCAAATGATCGAGCTCTGCAATCCCCTTGCTTGATCTGTGATCAGTCGCATGATGAATGCTTCTGTTCAAAGTACGTGTTCGCCGGTGAAAGTGGCCGGTTTGAGCCTGCATACACTCCTACTGCTGGCGAAATCGATGAGAGCTGATGAGCCATATATCGCCCTCGAGCCCCCAGCGGTGACCACACATAGCGAAGCGCATTTTGCTCGAGGCTCCTGGCACGCTGCAACAGCATCACTCATTACTTGCAGTGGAAACGGTAAAAGGACGCCGGGTTAGTGCTGCGTCGGGCACGTAATTCACTCACACACAGCGGCGGAAAATTTGCTCAGTTCCCATTTCCCAAAAAGGGTTTGCACGCGGGAGCGGTAAGCGACGAGCTCTACCTATCAGCGTGCAGCATGCTGATGCTCACTCCGGTGCCTGAAGCAATGTAGAATCGCGACCTGAATTTGCTCAGGATTAACTATCAATGCTGGCGCTCCGGGACTCATGGTTCATACGCAGAAAAATGGAATGCCCATGGTTACAGTGGAAAAAAATCGAACGTTGCCACGGTCGTGAAGATCGGCCTGGCTGCTGTCGTAGCAGTTGGATTGTTGGCGGATCGCATGGTGTGGGTTGACCAGGTCGTGGGCAGAATAAATTTGGCCAACACCCAAATCTCCGATGTGAATTGTTCAGCGGGTGATTGGCTCGAGGTTACACCCGGGAAAGATGCCCATTAACCGATGCGCTACCGTTGCGGGTTTATGTTTTGGCCGGTCTACCGCTCGGGCGAATCGCTGATTGCCACTGATGCGTTGAATAAACTCAGGTCCTGAAGTGCCTCTGGCAGCACTGGCAATACTGGCTCGCACCAGCCACTCAGTAATCACTTACGGAGCCGCGTTACCCAGGGCGATTACCCTCATCACCATCCCGCGTAATGCGACACCAGCCGCCCCCAATTAGGTAGTGCTGATCCATTGTCACGCAGAATGTTCATAGCGTCCGCGGCGAGGACCCGTGTCGGGCAACCTCCGATCAAAAAGTCGGAGAAAGTGTTGCAAATTAAACTGGCGATCTTTTACATCGCGACCAACCAGACCAGGGTAAGGCCGAGATCAGAGGTGCGCGGGTGTTCATAACCTGGCGTCCTCAGCGCTAAACTAATTTAAGTTCGCCAGCAGCGGGCAGGACGCTTGTTGGCAGGTAGAGCGAGGTCCATCATGTGGACTCCATCCGCGCAGCGTCGGCCATGGATAAGCAGCTTGTAGGCCTATCAATTGCAATAGCGATCCTCTGGATCTCTGCGGTTTCGTTAGTCATCTATTGGATGATGTAGTGAAGATAATCTTGACCATCAGCAACACTCTCGTCACTGAACTCATCGGTATTGCTGGGTGACATCATGGGCGAGCTGCTGTTTCTCGATACTTTAACCGACAGTGCGGTTTTGGGCGGCAGCTTGGTGCCCAACGGCTGGCATAACTTGCTGGAGCCGACGGCCCAGGCCAAACGGTGTTGAGCGCCCTACGCCTGTTCAACTTCCTCGAAATTGTCGCGCAATTGCGTAGTCCGGGTTGTTGCGGAAGTGGAGATGCCGAAGGATTGGCGCTGGTGGCGCCGCGTTTATTCGGCCTGCCGCAGGATGTTTGCAAACAGGTGCACCAACCCGGGCACGTTACCGCGGTGGCAGGATGGGTTTAGGGCGGTAGATTGACGTTACATCGGGTTGTATTCATTCGAGAGCAGGTTCGCTCCCACACTCAAAACACTGTGGAAGCGTGCCTGCTTGCGTAGTTTTTACTTTTACTGGCACGGTCGGACTTTGAGTTACTCAGCCGCAGCCTTCGCCAGATCCGGCGGCAGGAAGTCCTTGTCCGGGTTGTAGTTGGGATTAAGCCAACGGGCCAGATCCTGCAAATCCCCCGGATTCAACGTGCCGGCCGCCTGCTTCAAGCGCAGGTTGTCGAGGATGTAGTCGTAGCGGGTGTTGTTGTAGTCGCGTACCGACGTGTAGAGCGAGCGCTGCGCATCCAGCACGTCGACGATGTTTCGCGTCCCTACCTGGTAACCGACTTCGGTCGCTTCCACCGCGCTCTGGTTGGAGATGATCGACTGCTTGCGCGCCTGCACCTGCTCGACGTCGGTATTCACCGCGCGGTGCAGATCGCGGGTGTTTTCCACGATTTGCCGAAGCAGCGATTCGCGTTGCTGTTCGATCTGGTCCAGTTGCGCGTACGACTGGCGTACCTGAGAATCGATCAGGCCGCCGCTGTAGATCGGGATGTTCAATTGCAGTCCCACCGACGTCTGCTCAACGTTGCCCCCGTAAGCTTGGCCAATGGCACTCGGGTTGCTGAAACCCAGCGCATCATTATCGCCTTTCTCGTATTTGGCTACGGCATCCACGGTCGGCGCATGGCCGGCCTTGCGCTGCTTGAGGGTTTGCTCGGCGGCGCTGACCGCGTAGTTGCTGGCGAGCAGATTGAGGTTCTGCTTGGCTGCGGTATCGACCCAGGCTTTGGCATCGTTCGGCGCTGGCGGCAGGATTGGCAAGTGGTGACTGATGCCCTGGATCGAGTTGTAGCGGCGGTTGGTCAGGCTTACCAAAGCCTCGAAGGCGTCATCGACCTGGCGCTGCGCGACGATGCGGTTGGCGTGGGCGGTGTCGTAACTGGCTTGTGAGTTCAGGACGTCGGTCTTGTCCGAGAGGCCTACGTCGAAGCGTTCGTTGGACTGATCCAGTTGACGCTTGAACGCGGCTTCCTCAGCCTTGGTCGAGGCCAGGTTGTCCTGGCTGCGCAGCACGTTGAAGTAGCTGTCGGCGGTTTGCAGAATCAGGTTCTGCTCGGTGGCTGAGAGTTGCAGGGCGGCCTGTTCGTTTACATCCTGGGCGGCCTGGAACTGGAACCAGCGATCGGCCCGCAACAGCGGCTGCGCCAGCGTCGCCTGGTAAGAGTGCGCATGGCGGTTGGCCGTGGCCGACGGCTGATCGATCGCCGTACGCACGCTGCTGACGTTGGCGCCACCGGACAGGTTGGGCAGCAGCCCGGCGCGGGCCTGTGGCACGACTTCTTTCTGGGCGCCATATTGGGCGACGGCGGCGGCCAGGTCGGCGTTGTTGTCCGCCGCTGCCTGATAGACGCTGACCAGATCGGTTTTGGTCGATAAGGGCGCTTCGGCTGCCCAGGCCATTGACGTGGACGCACAATACACGGCAACAGCCAGTGAGAGTTTGCGCAGCATTGAGGTGATTCCTAGCATTTTAATAGATGAAAATAACTCTGGCGCCAAGGTATGGCGCGGCCATGACAGCGTCAAGGCGCGGTGTGGCAAAGCGGATATTGTTGTGGATTCGGGTGGCAATCCTGCACGCCACCCCCACACCCCTGGCGCGACTGATCCCTCGCCGACGCTAGTGATGCACGAGGACTGTTGGGGTAAAAGGGTCAGGTCGAGAAATTAAATAAGCGAGTCAAGCAGGGTGTGTTGAACAGACATAAAAAATCCGCTGCCCGGCCTCTGGCAGTAGATTTTCGGATAACCCCGCATAGCCTCAAAGGCTTACATAAACAGTTCCACGTCTCAGTGGCGCTTGTTTACTCATTCTGAAATCTGGGGTTTGGCTCCGCCTGAATAGCTCGCATCCTGTACTTCAGATGGCGTTTTTTTAGGTTTGAAAGTGACAAAAAACTCAAACGCCTGAAGCCATCCTGCCCCCCAAATTAAACGTAAATTCAATAGCGTGGGAGCAGGATAGCGTGTCATGAGTGATGACCCGGTCATTGCTTAAGCCAGTTTCCTCGACTCGCCGATGTGGAACCGATCCGCCAAAAACGGCGTAATATCCAGCGGCAAGGGTTCGTGGTTAACCAATTTATCTAGCAACACCCCGGTAATCGCCGATGTCAGAATCCCCGTGCGAAAGTGCCCACACGCGTTGAGGTACCCCCCTATCCCCGTCATGGCCCCTAGAATGGGCAACTCATCGGGAGATCCGGGACGCAACCCCGCCCAAGTGCGTTTAAGGTTCACATCGGCCAATTGCGGAATACAACGCACTGCGCCTTGCACCAAGCCTGCTATTTCCGGATAGGTGGTGGTGACGTCGAAACCTTTATCTTCCGTGGTGCTACCAATCAAAATCTCGCCATTGTCCTTTTGCGCCACGTAACAATCGCTGGTGGTCAAACAGCCCTGCAGCATCTTCGGCACACGCTCCGTCAGCAAGATTTGCCCTTTTACCGGGTTTACCGGAATCCGCTTCCCAGTGGCCATCTCACTCAAGTCCGCCGCCCAAGCACCCGCCGCGTTGATCAGCGTTTTGCAGTGAAACACCCCGGCTTCGGCGGTCTGTACACCGCTGACCTGCGGCCCGTTATGCAAAACGTCGGTAATGTTGGTGTTAAAATACATGTCTACGCCGTTCTGCCGCGCGCCTTCAGTGTAGGCATCGGCTAGCCGAAACGGACTGACTTGATGGTCGCAGAGAAACTCCAGTGCGCCTTGGGCCTCGTGACTGACATTCGGTTCGGCTTTGCGTAATGTCGCTTGATCGAGCCACCGAATCTGATCGGCCAGATGCGGGATACAGGCCACGATGTGTTCGGCGTAAAGGCGGTCCTCATCGTCATAGATCACAAATTTAAGACCGGTCTGCTCGAACTTGAAATCCATGCCGTGTTTCTCGAGGAGTTCCTGGTGCAGGGCCGGGTACATGGCGTTGGACTGCAAGGCGAACTCAAAAAACGCCTGAGGCAGAATGTGCGGGGTACTGGCATCCACAGCCACCGCCGAGCCCTGGGCTTCGCGTTTGCGATGGGCGGACATCATCCGAAAGAAAATCACCCCACAGCCCAATCCCACCGACTCGCCGATCGCCCACAGGCCACCTGCCGACGCACGGGTCGCGTTGCCTGGGCGCTTGGAATCGATCAGTGCGACCTTGAGGTGTTTGCGTTTGGATAACTGGTAGGCGCAGGACGCTCCAATCACGCCGCCACCTGCAATGATGACATCATAAAACTTATTCATGGCATGCACCTTCGGTGTCGACTGACTGGAACGCTGAAAAGGGCAGCGGATCGATCGGAAAGCGCGGGCGCAACCAGCCCACGTCCTGGCGCCCGGTGGCTTCGCGCAAACGGTCAGTGCAGTAGCCGATGCACATCCGTCCCTGACAATCGCCCATGCTGATCCGGGTGCGCATTTTCAGGCTGGCAAGGTCTTGAACGCCTTGCTCAAGCGCCCTGTCGATGTCGCCACGGGTGGTGTGTTCGCAGCGGCAAATGACTGTGCCAGCGGCAGGCAGTGCCGTCTGCCCGGCGCCACGCTCAGTGTATCGATCCACGGCGGCGCGAAAACGTACGATCGGGTTGAGTTTGGACAGATAGTAACTGCGCTGCTTGAGCGCCAGTTCTGAGTCCAATACATCACGCTGTAACATGATCGACACCGCCGCAATTTTTCCCGCCAGCATCGCTGCTTCACCGCCACGAATCCCCCCCATGTCACCCACCAGATGGACGTGTGGCTCGCTGCTTTGCTGCCAGATATTGGTTACGGCCCGCAAGTAACCGTCGTCGCTGAACTCGTGGTTCAAGCCCATTTGCTGACTGAGTTGAGTGCGCGGGATGAAGCCGTAGCCGACCGCGAGGGTTTGTGCAGGAATCTGCAGGGCGCGGTCCCGATCCGCGACCCAAGTGCGGCTATAAGGCGCCACAGTGACCGAGCTCAACTCGCCGTCGCCCTGCGCCGCCACGACCCCCCAACCGTAGCGTACCGGTATGCCATGCATTTTAAGAAAAGCGAGCATGCTCAAGCCGTCGAGGAACAATTGCGGCTTGTTCAACAGCGCCAGACTTTCCTTAGCGATTTTTCCGAACGCACACGCCTCGAATACCCCGGCGACCGTTACGCCGCAGGCGTGCAATTGACACGCCACGAGCGGTAACAAGGGCCCCGTCCCGGCAATCACTACCGGCCCTTGCGGCCTAACCACCCCGCTTTTGATTTGTAGCTGCAAGCCGCCCAATAACATGACGCCGGGCAACGTCCAGCCGGGAAACGGCACGCTACGCTCGTGGCAACCCGCTGCCAGCACCAGTTGTGGGTATTCGAACTCCTGCAAACGCTCTTCGCCATCCAACACCAACAAACGGCTACCTTGCGCACCGATCACACGATGATTCAGGCGCACCTCTATCAGCGCCGAATAGTCCTGAAACTCTTCGTGCAAGTGGGTCAGCGCTTGCCAATAACGCGGCCCCAGGTAGTCCAGCTGCACACCCTCGCGCAGCGGCCCCCGATAGACAACCCCACCCAGCCGTGACGCTTCTTCGAACAGTGTCGTACGTACCCCATGGCGGGCCAGTTCAATGGCTGCCGCCATACCCGCGGGCCCCCCGCCGACAATCACCGGTTGTCGACTCATACCCGCTCCTGCTCGGCCATGCGATTGACCAGGGTTTGCACCGACATGCCTTCGCGCACCAGGGTTTGACAGGCGCGCCTCTTGTGGCGGCCATTGATTTTCACCAGACAGCACTGGCATACCCCCATGCCGCAATAGGCGCCGCTAATTTGATCATGATCATTTCGAGCCACTTGGCGCAGGCCAAGAGATTGAATAACCGTGAGGACGGTTTCACCAGAAGCCGCACGGACCGATTGACCGTTGATGTGCAGGCAGAGGTCTGCAGTAAATGACTGGATATCAAATGTTCTTTTTATACGTGGCATTGCAGTATTGATCCTTATAATTTCGGGTAATGCTCCGCAGCGACGTCGCTGCAATACATGCTCCAAGTCCATCTGATACGTAAAAAAAGAGAGCAACTGAGCGGGTTATTTTTCAAATACGTTAGTACGACCCGAGCTCTCTTTCACTTAGGAGTTCTTAACAGCGGGTAGCCGATGTAGAGACCTACTTACCATATATCGAAACTGGGAATAATATCCAGCAGGCCGGCATGTCTCTGCGGCCCATATCGCGCAGGGAGTTGTTTCAGAATTTAAACAAATCGAGGGTTATCCTACAAACTTGCGGCGAGCATCCTACGCCCCTGCATGCAACACACATTTAATTAGGCCCTGAATAGCCGGGGGTGTGAAGGCGCTGCACATGTCCTCGGACCAATCCGCTTGTTATCTTCAGCGGCTCGCCTACTATTGCCCCAGATCAACACTAACAGCGCTCCCGTACTTAGGGCGCCGGGACTTATCTGGCAGTGGTGGCCCACCTGTAATACACCGGGATGGCGCGGCGGGAAACGAACGACGTGTTCTCTACGCCCTCAGTATCGATATAAAAAACGGCATTCAATGCCGGGGTCAGTACTGGGTCAATGGCGCTTGACGGAGCGGTAAAGCTCGTCGGCAAAACCACGCGCCCATCCGTTCTGGAAAGTTCTGGCGCCTGCTTCTACGTAGATTTACGGAGAGTATATCGAATGAAGTAATTCCCTACGCGAAATGAAGAAAATCGCCGGTTGCGACAGTGGCCATCAATGCCATGTTGATCCCAACAGGTGCAGGGCATTGACCAAGTGGTTTGGCCGGTACAACACCAGGCGGATGCAGATGGAACAGGGCGTTCAGTGGGGGGAGCCAACGTCAATTTCTTCCAATACGGGGTTCTCGGGAGATCGCAGACGCGTGCTCAACCGACTCAACCTGACGGTGGCCATGATGCTGACCTCCGGCACCTTGGTGCAGGCGGCTGAATTTCAGGTGCAGGTGCACCTCAATGTGCAGCGAGGTTGCCAAATGATTGAGCAACGCGACACCAGGAGGATCGAACAGGCGGGGGCGCTCGATTTTGGCGCCACCAGTCGTTTGGACCCGCTCAACGGGCCCCTGAGTGCCGAGCTGGACACGTCCCGTGTGCCGCACTTGGTCTGTAATCCAGACACCCTTTATCAGGTGCAAGTGGATGGCGGCCAGCATGGGGGTGTCGGCGACGTTCGTTATTTGGCCACCACGGTAGCGCCCGCGCAGTCCATTCCCTACCGTATCTATCAGGATGCAGCCCGACACCGTCCCTTGTCAGTCAACGTTCCGTTCGGTGGGCGTGTGGCCGATTCGGGGGTCGCGGCCTTACCGCTGTATGCGCGCATTGACCGATTGGCCGACATTCCGCACGTGGGCCATTACAGCGACGTGTTGAAAGTGACCCTAAGTTGGTAATCCAAGGCGCCAGGACGTGCGTCCATCCCTTCACGGCCAAGGAGCCGCGTGCCGCGCAGGACGTCCGGGCACATGCGCTCGTGCTGGTGCTGCTGTGGGTGGCAGCCGATGCCCATGCCGTCAGCAACGGTCAGATTTATGCCCGGTTGACCCTGTTTGATGGCTGCGTCGTTACCAGCGGTAGGCCGTCCGCTTTCGGTGAGCTGCAGGGGGAGGGGCCCAGGCTCGACTTTGGGGACCGCGGCCCAACCTGGACCTCTGCGCTCAAGGCTTCGGTCAACGCCACCGTGATGGGCCGGCTCGCGGTGGCGTGCTCCTCGTCGGTCGCCGATATCCGCGTGGCGATCGATGCGGGCCTACATGGCGACGGCAGCACGCGGCGATTAAGCAACGGCCGCCAGACGCTCCCTTATCAACTGTTTCTCGACCCGGCGAATACTGAAAGCTACCGCATTAACCAGCCACACCCGTATTCGCTTCTCGGTCGGTCCAGCCTTCTGATTCCCATTTATGGGTGGCTGACGAGCAATAGTCATGCGCTGGCGTCCGGTATTTATAGCGATACCTTGACCGTGACGCTGGATTGGTAAACCACAGCAGGAGCGTCATCATGCAGGTACTTGTAGCTCGAATCAGCGCATCAGCACTGGCCCTGGCCTTGGCGGGCAGTGCGAATGCGCTGACCACCGTCACTGGCCAGATTGACGCCAGCTTGATCCTCACCAGCAGTTGCCTGGTCAACGGGGCAAGTGGCGGCAGCGGACTGAACTTTGGCTCGCTGGATTTTGGCACGACTGACAGCCTATTCACCGAGGCCCAAGGACAGGTACTGGGCAGTGGCGGCGGTGCGTTGAGCATTCTCTGTTCTGCTGGCACCACCCCGGCGCTGAAAATCCGCGGCGGTAGCCATGATGGCGCATCGGCCGGCGGCAGCCGAGCCTTGGCCAATGGCGGGGGGCAGTTTGTGCCGTATGACCTGTACAAAGACACAGGACACGCTCAACTGGTGGCGATTGACGACGTCATCGCGCTGTTGCCCAGTACAGGCGTGGTGCAGACCGTCAATCTTTACGGCAAAGCCTTGGGTAAACCCGGCCTGCCAGCAGGCACGTACTCCGATACGGTAGCGGTAGAGCTGAGTTTCTAAGCGATGCACGTCCGGCCGCTCATCGCCTTGGCGCTCTTATGGGCGATTAGCCGGCCGCTGTTGGCAGTGACCAGCCAGAGCTTTCAGGTCAGCGCGAATGTCACGCCTGGCTGCCTGGTCAGTGGCGGCGTCAGCCATTACGGCACCCTGGACTTCGGCAGCCACCCGGCCGTGACCACCGACACCGTGAACATCGCGCTGAGCGGGGGCTTGCAATTGCAATGTACCTCGGGTGTGACGCTCACCCTGTTGGTCGATGGCGGGCAGCACAACACCAGTGGGCGACATCTGCAGCTCGGCACCAGCGCGAACCGAGTGAGCTATCAGCTGTTTCGTGACGTTGGACTCAGTCAAACCTTGGGCATTGGCCAAAGCGTGGCTGTGACCTACAGCGATGCGAACAACATTCGCCTCCCCATTTATGCCCAGGTGCAATTACCCGGCGATCAACCCGTCGGCATTTACAGGGACGTGCTGCTTGTGCAGCTGTCGTGGTAGCCCATCGAGCCTTCAGACTCAGGAGCATTTATGCGTTCACCCACAGGGTGTTTGAGTGTCGCCCGTTGCACCGTATTCGCCATGCTGTGGTTGGCCGATGCCACCGCTGAAGCGGCCAGCTCTATCCTGTTATGGCCGATTGATCCGGTACTGGAGTCCGAGCAGCAGGCCAGCGCGCTGTGGCTGGAAAATCGCGGCAATGAGACGGCCAACCTGCAAGTGCGGGTGTTTGCCTGGAACCAGCACGACCTTGCGGACCAATACCAGACGCAACATGACATCATCGGCAGTCCACCGATGGCCATGATTCAGCCAGGCCAGAAACAACTGGTGCGACTCACCCGCACGCGGGACCTACCGCCAGGCGAAGAATGGGCCTACCGCGTCATCATTGATGAAATCCCTTCGGCGCTGCCCATCGCCGCCGACCAGGCAGACAAAGCGGACGCCGCCATACACCTTCAGATGCGCTATTCGATCCCGCTTTTTGCCTACGGCGCCGGCCTGCAGGGAAAAACCGTGGCCGCGCCCTCTGGGCCAGCCGCGGTGGCGTTAAGTTGGCGCCAGGTGCTGATCGACCATCGCGCCTATGTCGAGATCCGCAATCAAGGGGCTGTGCACGCGCGCTTGACGGACATGGCCTTTCAGCACGAGGGCCAGACTTTTCCGCTGGCTGAAGGCCTGCTCGGTTACGTGTTGCCAGGCAGCCGCATGCAATGGCCGTTGCCCTCAGGTATCGCCCCGAGGGCAACACTTCAGGGGCGGGTCAATGGTGCTGCCGCCGTGCAGAATCTGGCACCCATGCACTGAGCAGAAAAGCTGTCATCCAATCACGAGGATGTGCCCCAGCCATGGACGTCACGACCCCAAGCACCGGGACCAGGCACAGGCTGAAAGGCGTTATTGCTTTGTGCTGCTACCTGTTATGGGCCCATGACCTCCTGGCCGCAGGCTTGCCGCCTGCGCCCAGCGCGATGGAAGCGGTGGCTGATTCGCCGCTGTACCTGGAGTTGGTGATCAATCAAGTGAGCAATGGAGGTGCGGTGGCGGTTGAGCAGAGGGAAGGCCATTATTGGGTGGCGGCTGCGGTTTTGCGCAGCGCCGGCTTGAAATTGCCCGCGGTCCCTGCCGAGGTCGATTTGACCACTCTGGCCGGACTGCACACTGAATATGACCCACTGGGCCAACGGTTGTTATTGACCGTTCCGCCCGATTGGTTGCCGACCCAACGGCTCGGTCAGCGCGACCTGTATGCGCGCACACCGGCCTTGAGCAGTTTCGGCGCACTGGTGAACTATGACCTGTACCTGAATGACGCCGACGTCGATGCACGCTATGTCGCCGCCTGGAGCGAGCTTCGCCTGTTTGACAGCTGGGGGACCCTGGCCAATACCGGACAATTTCGGCGTACCCTATCAGGGCCGGCCAACAGTCTGCTGGGAACCGGTTATCGACGGTACGACACCACCTGGCGTTATTCGGATGACGATCGTTTACTGACTTATGAAGTGGGGGATCTGGTCAGTGGCGCCTTGCCCTGGAACAGTTCCGTACGCCTGGGCGGCCTGCAGGTTTCACGCGATTTCAGTGTACGCCCGGACCTGGTGACCTACCCGCTGCCCCAGTTTGCCGGAGAAGTTGCCGTACCGTCTTCGATGGACCTGTTTATCAACGGTTACAAGACCAGCAGCGCCGACTTGCAACCAGGCCCGTACACCGTCACCAGCATCCCGTTCATTAACGGCGCCGGTGAAGCGGAGGTGCTCACCACCGATGCGTTAGGACGCCAGGTGTCCACCACCATGCCGTTTTATGTCACCAGTACGTTGTTGCAGAAGGGCTTGAGCGATTATTCAGTTGCCATCGGCAGCCTGCGCCGCGACTACGCCATTCGTGATTTCGCCTACCATTCTCTGGTGACCGCCAACAGCCTGCGGTACGGATTGAGTGATACGTTGACCCTGGAAAGCCATCTCGAGGCGGCCGACGCCTTCCTGCAAGGGGGTGTGGGCAGCAGTCTGCAACTGGGAAACGCAGGGGTCCTCAACGCCTCACTCAGCCAAAGCCGTTGGGAGGATGAGCAGGGGCAGCAACTTGGCCTCGGCTATCAATACAGCACGGCGCGTTACACCCTGTCCTATCAACGCCAGGAGCGACGCCACCGTTATGTCGATCTGGCGGTGCTCGACAGTGCCTCAAGCCTCAGCCAGTCCAGTGAACAGATACTGCTCAACCTTAATCTCGAACACTGGGGCAGCCTCGGTCTGGGCTATTTCAAGGTTTTGGCCGCCGACACCTCGCGTACCCGCTTGCTCAACCTGACCTGGAGTAAATCGTTGTGGCGCAGCACCAGCGTTTACCTGTCGGCCTCGCGCGACCTGAGCGACCGGAGTTGGGCGCTCCAGGCCCAGTTGGTGCTTGCGTTTGACCAGCACGGCAGTTTGAGTATGAGCAATGTGCGCAGCAATCAGGGCGACAATCAGCAACAACTCAATTACAGCCACGCGGTCCCCAGCGAAGGCGGCCTGGGGTTCAACGTGGGCGTCGCTCGCGGCGATGGCGCCGATTATCGGCAGGCCGACCTGACCTGGCGTTTGCAATCGGTGCAGTTGCAGGCCGGTGTGTATGGTCGCGACGACGCGTCCACACGCTGGGCCGATGCGAGCGGAGCCCTGGTCTGGATGGATCAGCAGGTGTTTGCCGCCAATCGGATTGACGATGCCTTCGTCGTCGTGAGCACCGGCGGCTTTGCGGATATTCCGGTGCGTTACGAGAATCAGTTGATCGGCCAGACCGATGACCATGGGCATCTGCTGGTGCCTTGGAGCAGCGGCTATTACCGAGGCAAATACGAAATCGATCCGCTTAACCTGCCGACCAGTGTGCAAAGCCCGATTGTCGAGCAACGGATCGCGGTGCGCCGTAACAGTGGTTATCTCTTGACGTTCCCGCTCAATCGCATCTTTGCGGCCAGCGTGGTGCTGGTGGACGCTCAACAACGAGTTTTGCCGCTGGGAAGCCGCGTGCTTCACGAACAAAGTGGCGCACAGGCGATTGTCGGCTGGGACGGGCTGGTGTACCTCGACCAGTTGCAAGCGTACAACACCGTCCGCGTCACCTTGGCCGATGCGCGCACCTGTCAAGCGCAGTTCCCGCTCGACCTGCAGCAGACGCAGGTGGCCTTCATCGGTCCCCTGGTGTGTCAATAACCCTGAACATAGGGAGGTCGGCCATGCGCCGTCGGAATGCCGGGTCAGCCCTCTGGGCAGGCTTGTTGATGATGTTCTGCTCGGCTTCGGCATCTGCCCTCTGCTCGGTGGGCAGCACCACGCCCGCCAGTTTTGGCCTGGTCAGCTCGATCGCCGTGCGCACGACCAGCCAATTCAGCTCCACGGTGCATGCCGGTTTACAATGCACCGGGTCATTGCTGAGCGTGCTGGCCAGCAATGACCATTTTTACGCCACTGTGACGTCGGCCACTGCCGGCATGGTCGGGCCCACCGGGGATGTGATCGGTTATACGCTGTACGCCAACAACAGTTCCAGTTACCCCATTACCCGTGGTGTCGGCTTTGATTTTGCCCGCAATTCGCTTCTGGATGTCTTGGGCTTGCTGGGCAACCCGACCGTTGCCACAGCCATCCCCCTCTATCTGCGAACCCTTGTCGGCAGCAACGTCGCCGCCGGACTCTATACCGAGACACTGAACATCCACTGGGACTGGAACTATTGCTCAGGCATCGGTGTGCTGGGCGTTTGTTTGGGGCGCGATATCAACAGCGGCACCACCAGCCTGGTGGTGAACCTGAATGTGACCAACGATTGTTTGATCAGCGCCCCCAATATCAATTTTGGCAGCGCCCCCGTGGTGAGCGCCTTTGGCGCGGTCACTAGTCAAACCATCACGCTGACGTGTACCAAAGGCAGCCTCTACAGCGTTGGCCTGGATGATGGGCAGCATGCAACCAATGCCGGCGGGCGTCGTCGCATGCTCTTCGCCGGTCAGTATCTGGCGTACGATATTTTCAAAGGCGCGGGCAGCAGCCGCTGGGGAAATGTCAGCGGCGCACGACGCGCCAGCCCCACGGCCGACCTCAACCCAGGCCGAGGCCTGGGGAACGGTAGCCAGACGTTTAACTATAACGCCAAGATCTATCCGGACCAAAACACGCCACCAGCGGGAACCTACCTGGACAGTGTGGTGCTGGAGGTGGGATTTTGAGCGAGCCACGGCTCCCCCACGGTCTCACGCAAAGCGCCGAAGGATCGAGCCAGCCCTAAGGTGTTATCGCGCTATGCCTCTCGAGCTCGCCCCTGGTCAGAGATGATCGGCCAAGAACATGCAAGGCGTGACGGTCGTGGATGCCATGGGGATGGCTGCTCCCTTGGGAGCACACCATGCCTGCCCAGCCGTACCAGTGCGACCGACCATGAAGTCCGCTGGGGCTGAACCACGCCGTGCTGACGCAAGGCCGACCTAAATGATCAACGGATAGCCGTCAGGCTATCGCTACGGTTCGCCGCTTGGTAAGTAAAGCCGTCAATCAAGCGGTGGCTTGCTCCTTGCACCCGACGCTGACCCCGCCGGCGTTCAAGACCGATGGCCGCAATAGTGGGGATGAACTGAAGGACAGAATCAACTCCATGCAATAGATTGGTCCGCAGCAGCACCTAGCCGTGAACTCCACACCTCCACGTCAATTCGCTCCCCGGTTCTAAGATCATAGACCTCTGGTGGAAACTCTAGTGCGGATGACAGCGTTTCAGTGCTGACGACCGGCTTTATTTGATCCACTTCATTTAATAATATCTCCATGTACTTTTGATATTTTCCAGACAGCGTGACGTTGTTCTCCGTGATCGACATGATCTTGAAAAACTTCCCTGGAGCAACCAGTGATTCGGCCTCAGAGTAGGGGGCTTTACTGCGTATGGACAGCGGGGCAAAAATCTTCGCACTTTTGTGATGTTCTAAAACAAAAATCACAGAAGTGCTATCAAAGTGATGTTCGACACCTATAACAGATGACGAAAATTCTTTGGCCGTGTGAGGGTTTTCGGTAAAAGATGCGAAGTCAGTGTTACATAAAATATCACCCACCTTTACAGGGCCAATACGAAATGCCTCTCCCGACGTACCCCGAGCACCGCAGCCCCCTCGGTAAAGGGTAACGTTACCTGTGGCAGGCAGCCGGTTAACAATACCTACAAACTGTTCCACGCGTGACAGACTGTCGAGCGGAATATTCGCTTCGGGTGAAAAATAACCCTTCGCATAGGTCTTTTCCTGACCATACCTTAAGAAGTTATTCATAAAGTGTGAAGAATCATAGCTGTAGGCTTCCGCAAATGTTTCTTCATGGCTTCCCAAGCGAATCGAAGATTGCCGGAGAAGTTGCGACTGGCGGACCAACGCCCTATCCCCCTGTTGTGTACTTGCTGCTTTCGCCTCATTTGACGACATCGCGTTCTGTAATGCAGACGTGCTTGGAGTGACGTCAAGTGGGAGTTTAGCCAGGAGGGCGAACTGTAAATTGCTGGTGAGGTCCTCCTCCACGGTAGTTGATTGCACGCGCTCCTCACGACGTGTCCTGGGGGTGGTATATTTATACATTGTGCTACCTTTATGGACGATCCTAACTACTTAAACACCCGAGCAAAACTTAAGCTTAAGCATTATCCCTCACCGCGCGCAGGGAGAACACCTCCAGGAATCAGTTGAGACGGATCAACTTCAAGTTTGCGCGCGCTCTGGAGCGCTCGCAAGCCTACGCTCACGCACCCCGATATCTTCTTCAAGGCAATATGACGGAATTAGATGTCCGCATGCATGGCGGGCGCCCACTTCAATGTATGTAGGGGAATACTTAAAAAGATACACAGGTCCTATGTTAGGCGGATGAAGGGAGCGACCTAAATTCTCAGCGCTCATGATGTACCCAGAAATGGGCTTCGCGATAGACTGCCTATTTTTACGCCACCCCTACACGAGGAGCGCCCTTGAATGGCTAAAGAACATACGCCCTATAGCAACGCCGTCAGTGCCGTGCGCATCATCAACCGTTCAACTGTCAGGGAGGACTTCGTGTCAAGTTGCACACGCTGCAGGCCAGCAACTGATACTGTGCGAGACGTCAGAAGAGAAATACGGGGGGGCTCGGTCAAGATTGTTTACTGCAAACTTTGCAACAGTACGTTAGGCGTTTATCCAGGCCATTGAAAATAGTCCATTTTTATTTGTATTAAGCAAAGGGGGGGCCAGGTCACGCCCCAACGGGAGCTCACAAGAGCCGTGAAACCCCTCGTGAGAACAGACCCATTCGAGCGCCCTGACTGCCGGTGATCATGCTCGCGCTCTTTCCGGCTTACGCGTCACGGGTTTTCGAAAGCCCGCCGTGCTCGGGTGGTGATGCGCCCTCTTTGTCGATGAGAGTACCGGCGACCGCGGTCCTGAGAAGTACTTATTGTCGATGGCGTAATGCTTTTCATCGGCGCCCTCACTGACATTCTAAATGGTCCGCGTTTATTTCTGCCTCCGGTATTGAAAAAGTCATCCAGTAATAAGAAGGTGTCCTTGGGTCGGGAAAACCGAGGCAGGCGTACGGCTTTTAATGGATCTAGAGGTGACCTGCTTATTATTTCCTGTGGGGCGTATTCCCGGGGGGTGGCTAAATTTAGCAGAAAGTATCCTAATGGGCCAATCACGGGAAGTCGTACACCAGGTCTGTCGGAATTATCTTATGCTCTTGGGTTGCCTTAACAACGCTTTCCTTGCTTTTTCTATCGACGCTACATGGCTGATAGTTCCACTATTTGGCTTTGGCTAAAAATGTTCAGAAATCTTTTCCTCCGCACGCCGGTATCCGCTACCCTTTGATTATATTGCCAACGGGTGATGAGCGACTTGACGTTTCGAGTTTTCCTACAACACTCCTGTAACAATTATTCCGCTTAACCCGGCGTCGAGGAAACAAGCATGGCTCTTACTCCCGAGCAAATTGATTTTGAATACCCCATCCCCTCCTATCGATTCGTGGTCTCCATTGACGATGAGAAAATCCCCTTCAGCAACGTGACGGGATTGGACATTAAATATGGGGAAATGGAATACCGTGATGGCGTCGGCAACTATTTCAAAATGCCGGGGTTGAGGGAGAAAGTGACCATCACCCTGCGCAAAGGCTTATTTCGTGGGTCCAATGGTCTGTATGAGTGGATCAGCACCATCTCGCTAAACAAGGTGGTCAAAAAAGACATCATGATCAGCCTCACCAATGAACAGGGCGATGAATACCTGTTCACGTGGAACGTGGCAGATGCCTTCCCGACCTCTCTATCCTCGCCGACCTTGGATGCCAACAGCAACGAGGTGTCTATTCAGGAACTTACCCTGACCGCCGACCGGGTCACCTATCAGATGTACTGATGTGTAATCGCGTTCATTGTTGAAATCGACCTTTGGGTGAGGAGCATCATGCCAGTCACTGTATCGTATCCCGGCGTGTACATCGAAGAGCTGAATGGCTTGTCGTTGTCCGTGTCAGCGAGTGCAACTTCCGTCCCGGTGTTCGCTGTTGACACCGCCAACCCCTACTTTGTAAAAACCACGCGCATTTCCTCGTGGATGGATTATCTGAATAAAAAAACCACCGTGGCTTCCGCAGTCCCGGTGCCGTTTGACCCCGATGACATTCTAGATGTCTGCATGCGCACCTACTTCGAAAATGGCGGCGGCTATTGCTACCTGATTCCGACGCCCGACTGGGTGGCAGAGGTCCCCAAGTTAATTGACGCCACCACCCTGGTGGCCGCCGGACAGGACATCACCTCGCCGGTGGGGATGTTGTGTGGCACGGGAAGATGCCTGTTTGCGATCGTGGATGGTCCGACCACGGATCTTAGTCAGGCAACTGGTTCGGCCCCGGTCTCCTCCTTGGTCTCGGAATTCGCCGCCATCTATTATCCCTGGCTGCTCGCTAACTGGACGACGCAAGCCATTCCGCCCAGCGCGGTCATGGCCGGCGTCTATTGCCGGGTGGACCTCACGCGAGGGGTGTGGAAAGCGCCGGCGAATGTCACGATAAACGGAGGGTTGGTGCCTCAATTCGCGGTGACCGATGACCTTCAGGGTCAGTACACCAAGGGCGACGCCCTCAACATGATTCGGGTGTTTAACAAAGGCGGCACCACCGTATGGGGCGCCCGCACCCGCCTGGACTCGGATCAATGGCGTTATGTCCCGGTGCGCCGGCTCTTCGACAGTGCCGAGCGCGATATCAAAATGGCGATGAAGCCGGCCATGTTCGAACCCAACAGTCAGCCCACCTGGGCAGAAGCACGAGGGTCGATCGAAAACTACCTGAATAAGCTGTGGCAACAAGGCGCCTTGGCCGGTGCTCGGGCCGAAGAAGCGTATTTCGTCCAGGTCGGCAAGGACGTCACCATGACCCAGGACGACATCAACCAAGGCATGATGATTGTCAAGGTCGGGATGGCGGCGGTGCGTCCTGCGGAGTTTATTATTCTGCAATTCACCCAAGACATGGCTCAATAACCGAACCGTTCACCAGACGGCGCCACGCCCAGGGCTATCCCCTCTAAACACTGTGAGAAGTGCATCATGCCAACCCCGCAGCCGGGCGTCGTGGTCAGTGAAACAACCCTGTCCATCACACGCGCAGAAACCCGCAGCGCGGTACCCCTCTTCATCGGTTATACCGAAAAGGGGCCGACCTCGACCTTACAGGCCGTCAATGATTTTTCTGAATACCAGAACATCTTTGGCGGCGCGTCGCGCGTGGTGAATGAACCGTTCAGCGAGGGGGTTCTTTACTACTGCATGAAGCATTATTTTGATAATGAGGGCAGCGGCGGATTTGTGTTGTCCTTGGGCCGCTACGCCAACCGCACGGGGGCACAAATAGTGACGGCATTGGGGGACCCGCTTATTGCCAATGCCATCGCCGGCCAACCCTTGATCACGTTAATTGCGTTTCCCGATACGGTGTTGTTGCCTGACGACTCGCCGTCTTTGTGGCATGAGGCGTGGCAATTGCTCTTGAACCTGTGTCAGTGCCGAAGCGGATTATTCGCGCTGCTGGAAACCCCTGACTTGGGCGCCAATGTGAATAATTGCTTGAATACCTTTGTCGGCACCCATCGCGGATGGGGGGCGGCGTACTGGCCTCGGTTAGTCAGCGAATATCGCGACAATGACCGACCGGTTGTCATACCGCCCTCAGCGGCTGTCGCCGCAGCGATCGAGCGAGTGGACAAGGCCGCAGGCGTGTGGACCGCGCCAGCCAATGTCGTGCTGTCCAAAGTCATCGACACGACGCAGCCCCCTCTGGCGCTTCATGATCAGTCCGTCAACAGCAATGCTGGCGTCAATCTTATCCGTAGCTTTCCGGGAAGAGGCGTGCGGATCTGGGGATGTCGGACCCTCTCTCCTGAACTCAATAGCCCGGCCTGCTATGTCCAGGTCCGGCGTTTGTTGTCCTATATCGAGACAAACGCCAGCCGGTTGGCCAGGATGTTTGTCTTTGAGCGCAACAACGAAATCACCTGGTACAAGGTGAAAGGGCAAGTGTCCAACTGGCTGAACCTGCTCTGGGTGGAAGGCGGCCTGTTCGGTGCGCAAGAGGAGCAGGCGTTCAGCGTTCACTTGGGGCTAGATGAAACCATGACCGAGGACGATGTCCGTGCCGGGATCATGATCCTGAACGTTCGCGTCGCCCCGCTTTACCCCGCTGAATTTATTGAGCTCAGTTTGCAGTTTGACCTGTCCGGCGATCGAAGCCTCTGAGCAAGGAAGGAAATGTGCCATGGAACCTTTATTCCAACCCATACCCACCTCGCGGTTTATCACCACGTTCATTTTTAACGGGCTTTTCCCCAGCCCCTTGGACATTGCCTTTCAAAGCGTTTCGGGACTGTCTCGCGAGCTGAACGTCACGCAACACAGCGAAGGTGGAGAGAACGTCAGAAACCTTTATTTTGCAGAAAAAATCAGCCATGGCTCCTTGACCCTGGAACGCGGCGTGATAACGGTCACGCCGTTAACCATGGCGTTTGAGAAAATCATGCAGGGCCAACAGATCGCCTACGCCGACGTGGTGATTTTGCTCCTGAACCACCTGGGATTGCCTGTCTGCAGCTGGACCATCAGCAATGCGTTGCCGGTGCGTTGGCAAACAGCCAACCTGGACGCCAATGCCAGCAGTATCATGGTCAATACCCTGGAGCTGAAGTATCAGAACATGCGTTGGCGGGGGATTAGGGCATGACCATCGAAATCAGAGAATTGGTGATCCAGGCCAAAATTGCCGCTCCCGAACCCACTAAAGCCCACCCAGCGCCGCGTAGCCTTGCCCAGGAAAAAGTCGACGAGGCACGCTGGATTGAGACCATTACGCAACGGGTCCTGGAGAAATTGCGTGAAGAGCGGGGGTGGAACCAGTGACCTCCACGCTATTAAGCCAAGGGTTGGTTAAGCTGACCATTACGGCGTATGCCGACCGCAATTTGACCAAAGTCGTCGGCATGATCGGGGCCAAATTCAATCCGGACTCCCTGCAGCTGAGTTATGCCACCCAATACAGCGCCAATGACTTTATCAATGACACTGCGCAAAGTAACAATTATTCAAAAACCGAGCCCGGCGACCTGGGGTTGGAGCTTGTTTATGACGACCGCATGTTCAGTGTGGGGGGCTCGCTCGAGGACGAACTGACCGCGCTGCGCCAACTGTGTTACACCGTTGATCCCAGTCGCGGAGAGCCGCGCTTTCTGAAGGTCCAGTGGGGCAACATGCGCTGGGCGCGCAATGGCTACTTCGCCGGGCGGATGACGGCGTTGTCCTTCCATTACAGCTTGTTTGATCGAGATGGCACGCCCCTGCACGCCACCGCCAAGCTGACCATCCAGGCCGATGAAAGCATTGCTAAACAAGAAGCGGAGCAGAGCTTGCTGTCACCGCCGGGGCTGGTTATTTCTGTCCCTGCCGGTCCCGCCAATTTAGCCCTGGTCGCGGCGACGGCCAGCACCTCGTTAGTCGGCGGTATCAATTACCTGGATTTGGCGTGGAGTAACGACCTCGACAATTTCGATGACATCAAACCAGGGCAAACCCTGGTGGCGCCGCTCGCGGGGGGGACGAGCTGATGCCGTCACTTCAGTTAAACGCCGGCATTGACTCACGAGCCTTAATGACCCTGCAGCCGATATGGTGTTCCACCACGCAACGCGTCAATGCTATTCCCACGGCCCGCTTGCTTTTGTCGACCGAAGGAAACGCCTTGGAAACGTTGAGTCGGTGTGACGCCGAGATTGCCCTGTGCAAACCCGGCAATCCTATTTCGATCATGATCGACCGCCAAGGGCAGTGGGACCTGTTGTTCAAGGGCATCATCGTCGAGCAGCGCCTGAGCTTACTGAAAACCAGTGCGCAGTTGGAGCTGGTGATCAAACACCCCCTGGCGCGGCTGGCGAGCACGTGCCGTTCGCAGGTGTTTAGTAATCAGAGTGCGCAAGCCATTATCAGCGGCTTGTTAGCTGAACAGCAGCTGAGCTGCACCAACCAGGCCGACATGAAAACCGTTCAGGAACAACTCATTCAGTTTCGTTGTTCGGATTGGTTGTATGTGCGTCGCTTGGTCGATGAGAGTGGGGCATGGTTGTTGCCTGAGTTTGAAGACGTAAAGATCGTAACCCCCACCTTAGCGGGCACGCCGGATCACACGCTGAAGAGCACCGAGGTCAACCGGGAGACGGGAACCGAGGGGCAATCCTCCATTTTTGAGGCCAGTTGGCGTTTTAGCGATCGCTATCAACCGGAAAAACTTTCGCTAACAGCGTGGGATATTGCCAAGCAGGAGCTCATCGTCGCCATGGCCACTGCGCAAGCATTGGGCCAGGACGCACTTAATCCGGCCCGTCAAAAGCCCCTGACCAAGGCCCCCTGGGTGATCGGCAGCAGTGCGTCAATCAGCCAGGAAAAGCTCGAGGCGTTGGCCCAGAGCACCTTGCAACACCTGCACGACACCAGTGTGCTGGGCGAGTTTCAAGTCCGCGGTTCGGTGAGCTACAAGCTCGGTCAAACATTGGCCCTGGCGCAATTTGGCCAGGGCTTTGACGGTGCCGGAATTATTACGGCCGTTTCACACAGCGTGGATAAAACCTCCTGGAAGACGGTCATTGCTCTGGGCATGAAGGACGGCAGCGGTGAGCTGACCCCGCTGGCGACGCCCAGCGGCTTGCAGGTGGGGGTCGTCGCTGAATTTAAGACCGACCCCAATGACCTCAATCGCTTACGCGTCTCCCTGCCGGTGCTGGGGGACGACAATAATACCGTTTGGGTGCGACTGGCGATGCCGTATGCCAGCAGCGATGGCGGCTTTTATTTTTACCCCAACCCCGGGGATGAAGTGGTGGTCGGCTTTTTTGACCACGATCCCTGCTTTCCGGTGCTCCTGGGCTCCATGTACAACCCCCAAAACCCACCCTTGGTCAACGTCAGTAAAGAAAACAAGGTCAAGGGGATGGCCTTCAACGACATGGATTTGCTGTTTCAATTTGATACTCAATCCACGTCTGCCGCCCTTTGCGCCAAAGCAAGTGTGGAAGTTAAAGCTGACGAAATTAAATTGGTGACTAAGTAAGGGTCACGTGGATGGTTGTGGAGAGACGCATGAACGATGTTCTGGAAAAAGTTTATGGTCGCGGCTGGGCGTTTCCACCGGTGTTTTCGCCGGAAACCGGCGTGGCCATGGTGGCGGGGTCAGAAGACGTTCGACAGAGCCTGATCATCCTCTTCAGCACCCTGCCAGGAGAGCGGATCATGCGTGAAAACTATGGGTGTGACCTGAACACCTTTATGTTCGCCAATATCAATGCGGGGCTGACAACAGAAATAGAATCGCAGATTTATGACAGCGTGCTCAACTTCGAAAGCCGCGCGCAAGTGACTTCCATCACCATTGAGCAATCAAGCGAGGCCCTCAGCACGCTGCTCGTGCAGGTGGTCTATCGCTTACGTGGTAGTGACATCGCGCAAAAACTGATTACCCGACTGGATATCGGTAACGGCCGGAGCGTGATGGCATGATCTCACTGGTGGTGATCAACGGCGACGAACTCAAGTTTGAACCGCTGTTCGGCATGCGCCACGTCACGATCATTGAGCCCGCAGTGATTGCAGGCAGCGGAGGCGTGACGGTGGCCAATGAACAGGTCTGCGTCGTGGGCGATGAAGGCCACGTCCAGATTAAGGCCACCTACACCACCTCGGCCTTCCCCACCCCAGGGACGGGCACCGTAACCATTAGTCAATTAAAGCCCGATCAGCAAGCGGCCGCTTGTACCAATGGGACCGCGCTGATCACGCAAGGCACGGCCTTCGACGCTCTTTTTACCCCGCAATCGCCTGCATCGATGCCCGGGGTACCGACCACGTTTGACTCAACGGCACCGAGTCAGGGCACAGGAGAGTTTGTCTGCGCCCAACGGTTTGTCACGGCTGGCAGTGCATAGCGCCCGCCAGCCGACGGGACATCGACATCAGGGGAAGGGGAACGTCAGGTGCGTGCAGGCGGTCCCGGGGCAGTCCATTAAGGCGAGTCCGTCAGCGGCCGATCAGGATAGAGTAATCAATGACAAATACATCCACAGTAGAAAACTTTCTGTCGGGGCTGATGGCTGCCCAGGGGTTTCAGTTAGACAACCGCACGATCCTGGAAAACTTGCAGTTTATCGAGCAATACACCCAGTTAATTCCCTATGCGCCTGACTTTAGCCAAGCGCCTCCCAGCGCAGCGCTGACTTGGGAACACATTTATTTTACGGCCAAAGAAAATCCCGCAAAACTGGCGCAAATCTACCAGCACCGAGCACTGGCCGGCGGCACGTTGTGGCCGCAACAAGCCTTGCTGCTGGCCTTTTTGGAAGTGTTGCAGACGCCACGCGCCTTATTGAATTGCCTGCCGCATGCGCATCGAGAACTGTATTACCGCAAGTTGTTGGGGTTAGCTGAGCGTCCCGCCGAACCGGCAAAGGTGGCCCTGTCGTTTGTGCTGTCCCCAAAACTGACTGAGCTGTTGATTCCAGGCGGAACCCTTTTTTCGGCGGGACAGGACCCTCAAGGCACCAAGATCCAATATGCACTCGACAATGACCTCTTGGCCAACCAATGCCAATGGACTGATTTGCGGTGGTGCTGGAGGCCACGGGCCGAAGGCGTCGCCACCTCGTTTATTGCTTACGAAAAGTCGCAACACCCTTGGCCAACCAGCGGTCTGCGCTTGTTCAGCGAAAGCGATCAAGATCAAACGGTCCTGCGTGGTCGCCTGGTGACCTCCTCGTTGCTGGAAGCGCCCGACGCGGGACAATTTGAAATCCTATTTTCCCAGAGCATTAACGCCGCGCAAGTCAGCACCGCGCAGGTGAGCAGCGGTGACCATTGGTTGCCGTTGCAACTGATTGGCCCTGGCGCCTCCGCCCAGACGCTGCTGTTTTCGTTAGCGCCCGCGGACGTGGGGGCCATTAGCGCCCCGGTGGGGTTGGATGGATTAACCCTGGACGCTCCGGTCATCCGCTTGGCATGTCCTGATCTCCCCGGGCAAAGCGCGTTACCGGTGATTCGCCAAGTGACGATTAACGCAACCACGGTGGTGGACGATCCGCAACAGTACCTGTTAACCCCGTTTGGCTACAGTACCGAGGCGCCATCGCTGGCGCAGGCGCAATTGTACGTAGGGCTTGCCGCGCTCCAGTCCCAACAAACGGTGTCGCTTTTTTGGAAGGTGTCGGGAGCGAAAGCGCTGACGATTATTTGGCAATACCTCAATTCGAACAATCAATGGGCCACACTGGATGCCTCTGTCATCGATGAGACCGCCGGATTATTTCGCAGCGGCTTATGGTCCGCCACGCTACCCCAGGATGCCAGCACGACCGCCTCCAGTATGCCGGCTGGGCGGTGTTGGTTACGAGGGCTGATGGACAATTCCGGGGTATCCGTTTCAGGGGTGTCGGACTATCCCTTCGTCACCGGATTGGTGGTCAATGGGATGACGGCCACCCTGCAAAATCCGGCCGCACTGGATCCCAGCACCCTGTCTGAACCATTACCCGCCCACAGTATTAGCCAGCCACTGACCGCTATTTCCGGACTGTCCAATACGCTCCAGCCCTGGGACTCCTGGGACGGTCGCGCCCGTGAAACGACCTCCGCGTTTTTTGAGCGCTCAGCGCAGCGCCTGGTCCACCGCAACCGGGCGCTCACTTGGCAAGATATGGTGGCGATGCTCAAGACCAAATTCCGGGCCGTCTTCGACGTGGCGACCCCGGCCAGTGTCAAGCAGACCATGGTCCCGGCGCAGCGGCAGCAAAAACTGATCGTCATCCCGGCGAACGCCGAAAAAGACAACACCGATGCCTTGCGCCCTCGGTTAAATACGGCGCGATTGGAGGACATGGCGGCCTATCTCGAACAGCTGGCCTCCCCGTGGCAACAGATCGTCGTCGACAACCCGATCTACGTCGATGTTCAGATCGCCTATGAGGTGAAGTTTCATCCTTGGATGAATCCCGATTACGGTTATCGGGAACTGCATCTGGCGCTGGAACAACACTTCATGCCGTGGGCGCAGGAGCTGGCGACGAATGTGAACCTGGCCAATCGCCTGGATTATTACGATGTGGTCGCACAGATCCAACAACAGCCTTACGTCGATTATGTGGTCAGCCTGACCCTGAACGGTCGTCGGCAGAGCATCCAGGGGGCCGATGACGAAGTGCTGATCCTGGTGGGGGCTCTGGCGTGGGCAGACGATACGCAGCGAGCAGGGGACCGGTCATGAAAAATATTGAAGAGGCGCTGTTTCCAAACGTTAAGGGATTCATCGAGTTTGAGACGTTGCTGCTTCAGGCCAAGCGGGCCATTCAACAATACTCTGGCCTGACGTGGAGCAATACGGACGAGCACGATCCCGGGATTACGCTCCTGCAGGCCCTTTGCTACAACGCCTCGGATGTGGCCTATCGGACCTCGCTTCCGCTCAGCGACTTACTCACGCCGGCCCCTCAGGAGCAGACTGACGACGGTATCTTCCCGATTACCTTTGGTCCGCAGCGGGCATTGACCTGTGGGCCGATTTCGGTAGAAGACTATCGCCGCGCCTTGTTGGACCTGACATGGACTGACGGTATCCGCGATTTTTTCTGTTTTGACAACGTGTATGTGACGCGTGAACCGGAAGAGGCCCGTTATCACTATTGGTATAACGTGGATCAGCGCGTGTACAGCTTTGTGGAACCCATGGATGACGCGTCCATTGAAATCTCCCTGCT
This sequence comes from Pseudomonas sp. NPDC086251, assembly GCF_044746405.1. Lineage (NCBI taxonomy): Bacteria > Pseudomonadati > Pseudomonadota > Gammaproteobacteria > Pseudomonadales > Pseudomonadaceae > Pseudomonas > Pseudomonas sp. NPDC086251. Next base: position 45,069 of record NZ_JBIVBY010000005.1, on the reverse strand, counting down.
CGGCAATTGTTTTCTCTATTTACAGGCCGCGCGCGAAACGGAGGCGAACAAGTTTGCGGCGCAGGCGGTGCTGGATGCCTACTTGCGTGACCACCGCAACCTGGGAGAAGCGGTCAGCCGGATCATCTGGTTGGTGCCCAACGATGTGACGGTCAACATGGTTATCGAGCTGCAAGATAACGTCGATGCCAGCACCTCGGTGGCGGCTATTTTAGCGAACATCTATACGGTCACCGAGCAGTACATTACACCGCCCATTTTGCGCCACTCAACCGAAGACCTCCAGGAACAAGGCTGGAGCAATGAGGACATCTACCAAGGTCCGTATTTGCTCAATGGATGGATTCCACAACTGCCGCCCGTGCTCGAATACCTGCAACCGGTCTCCCTCAATCTGGCGCGCCTGGTCAATGCGCTGTTAGCCATTGACGGGGTCAAAAGCGTACGGTCATTGGGCAGCGAGCAGAGTACCCCGGACAATCCGTGGGTATGGACCGCCACCATGGGCGGTGGTTATCCGCGCCTGTGGGGCAAAGACCCGATTGGCGTCTTGGCCGATGACACCGCGGTGCGGCTCCTCGCCAACGGGATTGACTGCACCGCCAGCGCCGCCGCGATTGCCGCGCACCTGACGGTCGCGCCCAAGGTCTTCAATGCCCCGGTCACGTTGCCTTATGGACGTTGGCGTAACCCCGCCGCTTATCATCCGGTCACGGACAAACTGCCTCCCTGCTATGGCCTGTTGCAGCTGCCAGCAACGCCGGCGCAGGTACAGCTGCATCAATATCTTCTACCCTTGGAGCAACTGCTCGCCAATGCGTGTAAGCAACTGGAGTTGCTGCCCAATTTGCTGGCGTTCAATCGGGCGATCAATGATGTTGTGTGGGGCGAGCAATGGCCGTTCTCTGACTTCAGCATCAGCGATGTGATCTTTAGAGAGTGCGCGCCCGCCATCAAGCAGTACTTGCAGGCGCAGAGCACGGACATTGACAAAGAGCTCGCTTATATCAATTACTTGCTGGGATATTTCAACAGCCAAGTGGCGCCACGGACCTTCACAGTCTCGGCGCAGCACTTTATGAATTCGCAACAGGGGTACCTCTCGAAGATTGCGACCCTGACCTACCAGCGCGCCAATATTCGGATTGATAAAGTATCCGCCTTGCAACAGCGTATTGCTGCCCGCCTCGGCATTGGGGGCGCGGAAATTTTCAATGAAGACGCGCCCTTGGACAAATTGCCTTTTTACGTTGTTGAACATCGAGGGCTGCTGCCGGTCTATCCGGACCCCAGTTATAATGACGCGCAAGTGCCGAAGCGGTTAACCGTCGACGGTAACTATTTAAAGGTGACGATGCGGCGCGGCAGTCACGCCCCGTTAAAAGTTGGGCAATTGGTCAATTTGATTCTGACCCAACCCGATGGCGTCGCGCACACCATTCGTGCCCTGATGATCGTTCAGGTCAGCGCCCATGCGTTCTCCTTAAACATGGCGATCAACGCGGAATTGCAAAGTAAATTGACCGATATTTTGGATCCGGCCAACACGGTGCAATGGCAAAACTGTCAAGTCTGGCTGGAGGACATGACTTACCCGCTAGTCTACGACGACGATCAGAGTGGCCTGTCTCTCGACCAGAGACGGTTGACCTCCTCGCCCCAGAGTCCTTATCCGGCCATGGTCCACGTGGGGGACATTCTGACCATTGAAAAATCCCTGCCCACCCCCGATTTGGCCGTCGCGCCCACGAGCGTGACGACGGAACTGCAGGTGAAAATCGTCGCGGCGGATAACATCGCCAGTACCCTGGTGGTAGAAAAATTAGGCGAGCACGACTTCCCGGCTGCGGATCTGGCCCAAGGGTATATTTGGTATTTCGACAGTGCCAGCCACGCGTCCAGGGACCGTTTTTCGTTTATCGTCAGCGTGGTCTTTAATCGAGACCAGTTGAACCAATTCACCAGCGACATTTATGCCACCAATGCCTGGATGAAGGACACCATCCTAGAGGAGTTTCCCTCCTACATTTCCATGATGATGCATTGGTTGCCGGACGATCAGTTCAAGAACTTTGCTTACACCTACAACACCTGGCAAAACAGCGGCGCGCCGTTGGGAGATGCATCCTACAGCTTGATGCGCATGCTGACCTTGGGCTGCATTCCTTCTTCGTTGACGGGTATCGGTGCCATGCACGTCGCCACCGTGGCTCAACGGACCGATGTGGTGGGGGTGAACGAAGATCAATGGAACAGTTCAGTCATCGTCGACGACGAACTGTTTTGGGTGCCACCGGATGCCGCGGACTCCGACTGACGTCGATCATCGTATCGCAATGGGGGCGAACGGCGCAGGATCGGCATGGCCGGTGGGTCAGAAAAGACCCGCGTCCCGTCGGTTGAGTTGCACCATGAGGCCCTGGCCAAGGTTCAAGGAAGTGGTTGATGTCCAAATCATTAGCAGCCCATCGGCTGGATCGCTTACGGATATGTTTAGACGTTCCACCACACGATGGCCAGCGCCTGAGCGAAGCCTGCAGCCGCCTGTTTCATCGTCAGCTGCGCACGCTGATCGCCCGCGTGCTGGACAAGGCCCAGCAGGCCGGCGGAGATTTACAGATCAGCGGACCGCTCACGGTCGATTTGGGTGAGCTGCCGACGCTCGGATTTGAGAAGGCATTCTGCCAACGTTTGGAACAACGGTTGACCGAATGCCTGTTAAATTATGGCGCGCAGGCCCAGCGGTTGAGCACGCCGCGCCCCAAACTCGATCCCCCCTCTGACCCTTTAACGCTGCTCAGCCGTTATTTAAGCGACGGGGACTGGCCTGAAAATGCGCCTCCATCCGCCCGCGCGACATTGAATACCTGGTTACTCGCTGATGAGTCGAGGCCCGCGCATCACAGTGTGGCCGCGCTGGCCCACCACAGCCTGAACCCCGCCAGCGTGTCGCGCCTGTACCACCTGCTGGCGCCGGCCAGTCTCCTGCAATTATGCCGGTGCCTGGCTGAAGTTCGCAGCCTCACGGGCCCCGCGACGCTCGGGACGCTACAACTGTGCGCCTTGCGCTATTTTCAGCGCCATCCGCAAAGCCCCCTGCCGGTCGAGCCGCGAGCGGCGCCCGTATTAGTGGTGGAGGGTAATGCCTCACACGCCCAACTGCTGGGGGGGCTGTTTGGCGAAGAGGGCCCAGTGCGTGGGGCGTGGGCAGCCCGGTTGCAGATGCTGTGGCAACAGCCCGTGGTACGGCGGATACTCCGGCAGCTATTGATCCCCACGGTGTACCAGTCCTTGGCCGTGCGGCTCAATCACAGCGCTATCAGCCAGGCATCCAGGGCGTCTTCGCCGGGTGATCCAAGCCCGGGGCGGGGGAGTGCGCAACACGAGCATGCGGTGAGCGAGGGGCCGCTTCAGGGAAGTGCGCAGCCCACGCGTGCGGTGAGCCAGGAGCCGCTTCAGATCAACAACGGCGGCATTGCCCTGCTGTGGCCGCTGTTACCAGGATTGTTTGAACGGCTGGGCCTGACCGATAATTCGACATTTATTCATGCCCAGGCGCGAATGAACGCGGCCTATTGGCTCGATGAACTGATTTGGGCCGATGGCCAATATGCGCAATGGCGCATGCCGCTCAATAAATTGCTGTGCGGGTTACCCTTGGAGACCCCATTGGAAGGGCCGCTACCCGACGTACAGGCCCATGCGGTGATGCACGCGTGGTTAGCGCAATTGCCCGAACGCTTGCCCGCTTGGAAACACTTCAGCTTGAGCGATATTCGCCAACTGTATTTACAGCGACCGGCCTGGTTGGTCCCCCGCCAGGGCGACTTCAGTTTGTATATTCTGCCGCAAATGTATGACGTGCTGTTAAAGGATTGGCCGTGGCCGACCGAAATGTTGATGCTGCCCTGGTTGCTCAAACCGCTGGATATTCAGTGGTGCAGACCGCCTGACGCTTAGCCGGCGGCGACGTTTGAACGGCGATGAAGCGAGCTAATTGGCGGTAAATGAGTGTGACAGGGACCAACCCTGGCTTGTCTGCGTGATGTGGGCGGCGGTGATCACCACGATGGGATAAGGATGCTAACGCATGAATCAATTGGCGGAGCCTCTCGACGAGGCCATGCATGGGGCTAGCGACGAGATCAAACAGCTTTTTCGTCAGCTGGAGCGCATCGATTTATTGTTGCAGGCGTGGGGCGTGCAGTTGATGCAACAACAAAATCATCCTGCGCTGGACACCTTTATTCTGAGCGCCGAGGAACTCACCGCCCGCATGGCCGCACCGCGTGGCTTGCCACATTGGTGTCTAAATACCCCGTGGGAAGAAGAGTCCCTCTGCGCAGCGCCGGCTGAGTCTTGTTATTTACTCGATCAGTTGGCGACTCGCTTTGCGTTAAGCGCGTTTGAAAAGGATGTGCTGCTGTTGGGATTGCTGCCCTATTTTGACAGTCGTTATTTCGTTTTGTTTGCGGCCCTGCATGGCACCCCGCAAAAGAAATGGCTCAGCTTTGAGTTGGCGTTAACCTTATTCTGCTCTTCGCCCATGGAGAAAATTGTCCAGGAAACGCGTTTTTTACCCGCGTCACCGCTGATCAGATGTCAGTTGCTCAGCGTGGGCAAAAAAGGCGAACAGCAAGGGGAAAGTTGGTACCAAACCTTGGTCCAAACCGATCTTGCGGTGTACCACTATTTGACCGGACAGCGACATTTGCCTGACCTCCTGATGGGGTGTGCGCAGTGGCTATCGCCGGCGGCTTCCCCCTTGAGGGTGTGCCCTGCGGCGATTTTAGCCGCGGTGGCGGCCTTCTCGACTGCGCCGGGGGAGGCCAGGGCTCCGGTGATGATGTTGCGTGGCATGCCAGGCAGTGGCCGGGCCTGGGCCATCACCACGGCAGTCACCGCGCAGGGGCGTGACACCTTGCAACTGGATATGGAGCGCTTGCCCGAGAATGACAAGGATGCGCAGTTTGTGCTCACGCAGGTCTTGCGTGAAGTTCGCATGCACGGCGCCTGCTTATTGGTACGCGCGCTGACCAGTTTGCTCGAGGAGCGTCAGAACCTCTTGACCCTATTTGCGCAATTGCTGAATCAACCGGGCCTGCTGGTGGTCTGTGAGTGTGAGTTCCAGGAGCCCCTGGTCTGGCTTCCCCATCTCGAGCAAGTGGTCATGGACATGCCAGTGCCAACGACGGCGGAAAAGGAAACCCTGCTGCGCGCGTACCTGAGTCCCGCAGTGACGGACCTCGACGTCAGGACCTTCTGCGAGCGGCAACATTTCACCGAGCAAACACTGCCCCAACTGCTGAAAGAGGCAGAGCATTATCGTCGGCTGCGCGATCCGCAGGCGCCGCTGAGTGGCCACGACCTGGTCAAAGCCTTTCGTCTACGCGCCCAACAAAATTTCGGCACCTTGGCCCGGCGCAGTGAGCCGAAACGGACGTTCGCTGATCTGGTCGTCGGCGACGAGTTGGCCCAACAGTTGACGGAAATATTGATCGCCACCAAACACCGTCGGCACGTGCTGCAGATGGGCTTCGCCGCCAAAATCGGGTATGGGACAGGCATCAGCGCGCTCTTTTACGGTGATTCCGGAACCGGTAAAACCATGGCCGCCGAGGTGATTGCCGGGCAACTGGGGGTGGACCTGATCCAAATCGATCTCGCCACGGTCGTGAGTAAATACATCGGGGAAACCGAAAAGAACCTGTCGCAGATTTTTGATCGCGCAGAAATGGACGCCGGGGTGCTGTTTTTTGATGAAGCAGACGCTCTGTTTGGCAAGCGCAGTGCCGTCAAGGATGCCAAGGACCGGCATGCCAATATTGAGGTGTCCTATCTGTTACAGCGATTAGAACGGTATCCCGGTTTGGTCATCCTGGCCACGAACAACCGCAGTCATCTAGACGACGCTTTTAGCCGGCGTTTTACCTTTATCACCCGGTTTACTTTTCCTGATGTTCCACAGCGAGAGCGCCTGTGGCAACGTATCTGGCCTGAAAGCATCGAGCTTGCCGACGACGTCAACTTCAAACAACTGGCCATGCGTACGGAGTTAACGGGCGCCAATATCCGAAACATCGCATTGCTGGCCACCTGGCTCGCCGCCGAAGAGCACACGCAGCAGGTGCGCTTTGAGCATATCGATCGAGCGTTGAAACGAGAGCTGGCCAAGATCGGCCGAGTGGCCCCCTAGATTGGAGATGCTCCATGCCTGCACCGATTGAATCCAATATGATCGTGATTGAAATCAATAAAGCCTTGCAAACGGCTTTAACGAATTACCTGTACCCTGACGTTGCCGTTCGCTTCGATTTGCCCGATCCGGAAAATTTGCCGCCCAGCCCCGTCATCAGTGTTTTTCTATATGACATTTATGAAGACCTGGAGCTGAAAATGGCGGAGTCCAGGGCGTACATCGGTGGTGTGCTGCAACCGGCCAAGGTGAATGTGTGCTGCAATTATCTGATTACCTACTGGGACAGCAGCCAGGCGGTCAGTAATGACAGCCCCAGCGGGGCACCGGACAATCAGACCATGCTCGTCATGAATCAGGTCTTGAATGCCTTGATCAATAATCGGCAATTGCCCAGTATTCCCGGTGCCTACACCCGGGTGATCCCCCCCAAAGATGAGAGCCTGTTCAGCTTGGGCAGTTTCTGGCAGTCCTTGGGCAATAAACCTCGGTTACTGCTTAACTACGCCGTCACCGTGCCCGTGGCGTTAACCAATAAAAATGAACTCATTGCTCCGGTCCAGGAGACCGGCGCGGTGGTGCAGCAGATATAATTGACGGCGCCAGGTAGGCGGCCCCGTCATCGACCCGTCCGGCGCTTAGGCGTGCCGGCGCGCGCCCCGGGGCCTCGACACGCCAGGGTGGTGTAATGCCGATACGCGACGAGTCGCAAGTTCACTTGCAGAACTTGGGGGTGGCCAGCCAAGCGTTATGGCGGTTATTGGATGAACGCTGAACAAAACGCTCTGGACCCCAAGTCCGGCGGGGCCTAATGAGCCGAGTTGCGGGCAAAGCTATTAAATCGATAATCCAGGTCTGCAAGTCGATCAAATTTGGCTCGTAAGCCGTACACCGTGCATCCGATATAGTTGAGAGCGTGTACTCGACGGCTACACTCCCGGATAAAGGCTTATGAACAACACTATCGCCATCTAGAGCAAGCCAATGCCAACCTACCAGCCCGTAAAAAAAGCGCCCAAAGACGCTCGCCGACATACCGCCCCTCAACTTACGGACCTCCCGCAGGAGCGATTAAACGATGCCAGCCAGCTGCTGACTTTCGAGCCGGAGATGGGTGACGGCGCCTATCAAGAGCAAGCCAATGAAGGCGTTGATTCGATAGAAAGCGCTTCCGCCTGCCTGCTTCCCAAGCAGGAAGCGCCTCCCAGCGCCAAGACAACATTTCCGTATGTGTTTACCCATGAGCTTCCGGCTGAGGCGCTCACCCAGAGCGTGGGCGTGAATAAAGTATTGTTAGCGGGCTCCCTGATCGGCGCGGGAAAGAGCCCAAAAAATGACGTCCAAAAGAGTCATATCAACCCCATTTTCACCAGGGTCTTGAGTATCGAAAAGGCGGGGGGCATGAAGGGACTAACCAGAGCCGCCTTCAGGCCCAATCTAGTAGGAGGCCAACAGCCTATCGTGATGTTGATTGCCCCGAGTGCCGCCACCAGTGATCATCAAGCGGTTGACAACTACATAGAATTACAAAATCGTGTGAAAAAAGCTGGGTGGCCTAAATACCCGCCCGTCAACAACTCCGCGAAAACTGGATTATTCAAGTCATACAACAAAGATGTCGGAAAAACTGGCGGCACATCGCTCGATGAATTGTCACCCGACAAACTGGCCAAATCCGCCAAGTATAACTATGCCAATGAGCAGCACTGGCATCGAGGTATCGCACTGGAGAATCATCTGTGCGCCGTCGTCTTGAAAATCGGGCTTGGAAACGATGGTAAGTACGGGTTGGTAAAGTCGGGCCAACCTCAACAAGTAGGTGATGCCAGGATTTGGGATATTGGCGCTTTATTGGGTTTTCCTGGTAAAGCCTCTGACCAGATCAGTGTCGATGATGAGGTTAAGCGAACCATCGATTGGTCTACCACAGTCACTACGCGAGTCTATGCTGTCACCCCTAACTATCCACTCGAAAATGTTATTCATATCCTTAATAAATCCTACAACGGAATACGCTTTGAGAATTTACCCATCGAGTTGACGCAGCCCCAACCCACGTCTGAAGCACCGTTAGCGACCTCGCCCAAACGTTCAACAAAACCTGGGGCTACTTGATTTTTTGCGCATCGATGTTGTCGGTGGCATTAGAAGTTGCAGTTTCCTTCGTGCCATCCATTTTTCCGCGACCTGACTGGATTTTTTCTTTTTTGTCGACCCGTTCTATTGGGGTTGGTGCGGCCAGCAGCCATTAGGTTCTGTACGAAAAGCAGTATCGCACTCACTATAAGTGCAAGCCAGTGAGACCCATGCGCCTAAGCTGTGGGCTAATGAGTGGTCGCCTGTATCGATCTTCAGCCAACCGAGCATTCAATTGAAGCCTTCGTTTCGATCAGGGTCGCGAGCTCAATATCGCTTGTGTTTTGGCTAACTGTTGCCATTAATTACAGCAATCACGCGGCTTGTACCGATTACCACCCGACCCTTGGTATGGCCGAGCAGGGCTATGTACGGCGAACAGGATTCGTAGCCTAGTCGTGATAGAAATTCAGCTCCAGCATCACTTCATTCTCGGATGTGGCCCAATGTCTGAATTCGCGCTGGGCAGTCAGGCGCAAACCCAGGTTGCGCGACAACTCCCAGTGCTGATTCAGACTCACCCTATGGCGTACTTCGCCATGGGCGAAATAGTCACCTTTGGTCTCCAGGCTCAAATTGCTCAGCGGGTTTTTCCACAACAACCCCGTGTTGAAACCCGCCGCTGGAGAAATGAATTCGGCGAGGTCGTTGTTGTGCTCCACCCGCACGGTGCCCAGCGCAAAACCGAGCAGATCATCGCCCAGTTGCCAAGCGCCACCAGCACCGCCGTTGACGTGGCTGACCAGCGTTTCGTCGTCATGTTTGCCCGGTACGCGTTCCAGGCCACCGGTGCCCTGCCACGACAGTGGGTGCAGCAACTCATTGCGCGGTGTAAGCGAGCGGATGGTTGCCAGGTCCAGTTGTTGCACCTGCCAGTCACTGCCTTCGTATTGCCGCAGTTTTAGCTGCAGGATTTCGATCTGCGCGCCGAAGAGTGCCGATACCGGCCTGCCAGGTGCGGGATTCATGGCCGTCCGCAGACAGGCCGGGGCGCGCGATATTCAGCTCCGGCGGTGGGTTCTGATTAATCGCGCGCAGCTGCTCGAAAGAACGCTGCGCCCGTTGTGGGTCGCGCTCCTGACCGTTGGCGCGGTAACGCTCCAGTCGGTAAGCCGCATTGATGATCAGCGCCTGGCGCTCGCGAGGTAGCGCCTTGAAGGCCGGGGTTTGCAGCTGCTCCTGGTCGGCGCTGACCTTGAGCACCCAGCCTCGTTCCTCATCGCGTAACGGTTTGACGCGGGCCGACAATTCGCGTTCGCGAGATGGGCGGTACTGAATCGACTCCACCAGCCCGACCTCTTTCACCGCTTTCACGGTGTCGGTGGGGATGGCGGTCAGCGGGAATTGTTCGGTCAGGCGCAGGCTCGGGCGGGCCACTTGCAGCAGTTCCAGCAGGCGATAGGAGCAGTTTTCGTCAAAGAAGAAATAGTCGAACTGGACCTGTTTCAGCTCCCACACGTGTTCGACCATGCGTGCGGTTTCTTCCTGGGTCAGGTTCAGCCGGTATTCCCACAGGTCGCGGTTTTCCAGGCGGCGATACTCTGAGAGTTTTTCCTGGTAGGGCACCGGCGCGAACAGCCCCAAATAGCTGCCGATCAAGCCTATCCAGGCGTAGAGGATGCTGTTGTCCGAGCCTTCGATGTCGGCACCGAAGTTGATCGCGTAACCGAGCAGTGACGTCTTGTCGGCTGAAACGTCAGCCTGGTCGATGCGCAACAGGGTATGGCCGAACATCGACGACGGGCTGTTCAGATACGTGGCCGGGAAAATCATCACCGCGCTATGGGGCGAGACGTCCTTGAACCACTGCTTGAATTCAGCACAGTCCAGCGTCGGCAGATCGCTCAGGTCAAGTCGCGCTTTCAGCCAGCGGGTACGGGCCGGATAAACGCATTTGGGCATGCTGTTGGCCGGCACTAGCCGGGGTGTACAGCGCTTGTACGGTGGCCGCCAATTCATGGTCCGGGTGTTCATTGCCATCGACGGCGAGGAAGAATTTTTTGTCGCTGATATAGCTGCGCCAACCGCCGAGCTTGGCGGTTTCGTAATGGCCCAGGGAAATCCAGAAAGGGTCATGGGCCAGTTGCTGCAAACATTGAAAATCGATGTGAGGCGCAGCGGAGTGCGGGGCGCAGACGCAGAGCGCCTGCCAGGCAAGACGCTTGAGCATGGTGGGTAACTTAAACGGAACGACAACGAGCCGGCGCGGCGGATGCCGGTTACGCGTGAATGGCATTCTCCATGAGGAGCAGGCCCAAATAATCAAACCCGCTTCCCGAAAGAAACGGGGTGGGTCGAACTTATGCCGGAGTGGCGTACTTGGCCAGACGAGGGTCGTTTTTCAGAACGGCAAGGGTGTTGGTATGCACATCGTCGGCGGTCACGTCAGCCTTGCTGAAGATCTGCTGGAAGTGCTCATGAGTCACGGCGGCGAAATGCGCACGATCTTCCGGCGCCAAGCCTAGTACCACGGCGTAAGTGGTCAGCGCTTCGCCCTGACCTTTGGCCATGTCTTCGGACAGCTCGTCCATCATGCCATTCATGGCCAGCCAGGATTTGCCTCCATAGGTCAGCGAGGCATTGGTCGAGCAACCGTTGGTGCCGGAGGTCATACCGAAGGTCGCATTGCCGGAGGTGCCGTTGGTGGTGGAGGCCAGAAGGTGAACGGGCGTGCCACGCTGACCTTCGAACATCAAGTTGCCCCAACCGCAATCTGGACCGCCTGGCGCCTGAGCCATGGCATTGATGGATACAGCAGTGAAAAACGCACCGACAAAAATCTTCTTCAAAATAGTCTCTCTGTTAATCGATGAGGCGGCGGGCCATTTACCGTACCAAAAGCAACCCGGCTTGGAGGAGCGATTATCTAGAGCCCCTTGCAAAGACATCTGTAAGTAATTCCCTAAAGGTTGTAAAAACCTCGCACATCCGATCAAGGGTTGAGAGAAATCATAACCGGATGCACCTAGGAGCTGTACCAACCCTTACAACACAGAAATGGACTGAGACGAAGCAGGCCACGCCCTTCGCGATAGGATTGGGCATTGCGGAGGATCCAGATTGAGCGGAAACGTCCACATTCTGGATGTCATGCTCAAACGGATTCGGAAAATAGTCCCGTCCTGCCTAACCGCAAGACCACGCGCTCGGACGCAGCCGAAGCGGCCTGACGATCAAGATCCACGCTCGTGCCTTGGCATTTCCCACTGTCAGGCGGGCAGGCCAGCGATGGTGCCTATGCCCAGCCGCTGCTGGATGAGGTTTGCATCCCAAACCTGCGTGGCAGTCTTTGCAAACGCCGTCGATGGCTGCTGGCCGACAAGGTATGACGCCGAAGCCGTGCGCCGTTACTGAGACCATTAGCGGATATAGACAGTGATCCTGCTGTCCTCTTCGGCTGACGCCACCACAGGCCCCAACGAGGACTGTCGGGCCACATCTCTGTCGATCAACATCTGGGCACGCCTAGGTAGAGATAGCACCCGAGCAGCCTTGCATTTCACTCTCCCTTATAGGCGGCGTTAAATTCCTCGCTGGTCAAGACACCTTGTCCTACACCAGTCCGGATGAGGTGTGCAGTGGTCTAATGAAACCGGACACCCATTTAGGCGAGAATGCTCGCCAGATCGAGGTGTCAGATGACCAAACAACGCCGTTCCTTTTCTGCTGAATTCAAACGCGAGGCTGCCGACCTCGCGCTCAAGCAAAACTACAGCTACATCGAAGCCAGTCGTTCACTCGGCGTCGGCGAGTCAGCCCTGCGCCGCTGGGTCGATCAGGTTCAGCAGGAGCGCCAAGGCGTCACTCCACAGAGCAAAGTGCTGACCCCAGAACAGCAGAAAATCCAGGAGCTGGAAGCCAGGATCGCCCGCCTTGAACGGGAAAAATCGATATTAAAAAAGGCTACCGCGCTCTTGATGTCGGAAGATCACGAGCGTACGCGCTGATCAATCAGCTGAGCGTCCATGAGCCGACTGATTGGCTGTGCAAGGTGTTTGAAGTCCCCCGTTCGTGCTACTACGCCCAGCGCCTTCGGCGCCGCACGCCTGATGTCGAACGGCTTCGGTTGCGCAGCCGAGTGAGCGAGCTGTTCTCGCAAAGTCGCAATGCTGCGGGTAGCCGCAGCATCCTGTCGCTGATGCGTGACGACGGTGAGCAGCTCGGTCGATTTAAAGTGCGCAGCCTGATACGCGAGCTTGACCTCGTCAGTAAACAGCCCGGATCACATTCCTATAAACGAGCGACGGTTGAACGGTTGGATATCCCGAATACCTTGAACCGCGAGTTCGATGTCCCAGCACCCAACCAGGTGTGGTGCGGCGACATCACCTACATTTGGGCTCAGGGGAAATGGCATTACCTGGCGGTCGTGCTGGATCTTTGTGCGCGCCGGGTGGTGGGCTGGGCGTTGTCGGAAAAGCCGGACGCCGATCTGGTTATCAAGGCGCTGGATATGGCTTACGAGCAGCGAGGAAAACCTCAAGGACTGCTGTTTCACTCGGATCAAGGGTCGCAGTATGCGAGCCGTTTATTCCGACAGCGGCTGTGGCGTTATCGCATGCGTCAGAGTATGAGTCGTCGGGGGAATTGCTGGGACAACGCGCCGATGGAGCGCGTGTTCCGCAGCTTGAAAACTGAATGGATACCGACCTTGGGCTACAGAACTGCTCAAGAAGCACGGCGCGATATCAGCCATTTTTTGATGCATCGATACAACTGGATTCGACCCCATCAATTCAACGGTGGACTGGTGCCAGCTCGGGCTGAAGAAAAACTTAACGTCGTGTCCGGGATTAGTTGACCACTACAGGTGTTTAAAGTACTCCTGTTGCATTGCCAGGAAAACCGGTAGGGAATAGGCGCTTGGCGAATTATTTCCGGCGCCGGGAAGTGAAAATCCTGATGGAATTCTAATCCTTGCTTTGCCGACTCTTTTAGACTCTGTAGTCCTTTTAGCTTACGCTTGCCCTCTCTACCGGCGGCATGAGAGTACTGCTGCAAGCCTCTAGTACTCTCGAGGACTTTTATCTTTCCGCCCTTATCCCATTCGTTGAATTTTTTCAGGGCAGACGACACTTCATATTTGAGCCCCAGGTGACGCTTATGAGCATCGCGCTGCGTCTTGGTGGAAAAGCCTTCAAACAGTTTGACAAGATTCATAGTTTTTATTGAAGCGTAAGCTTCGGGGGTCATTAGTACCAAATCGATATCACTGGCCAAAATTTTCTGAGCAGGCCTCCCCGCATCGGCTTGCCAGGGAATACGAAGTTGAGGATTAACCGAACTGATCCTGGAATTCTCTTTTAATGTGTTTTTCTGGGCTGGCGTCCAATCAGCTCCGGGTGTAATCCCCGTCACTTTCAATCCGCCACCAGACACTTGGAAATTCCTAAAGTCCGACATTTTGGTTAAAAGCAACAGGTATTCTTCCCAGCTTTTCGCCTCCTTAGCCTCTGGCGTCTCAAGGGCTTTTTTATTGATTTTGGACAGTTTATTTTTTAGAATATCGAAAGTGTATCCTTTGGCATACATATCATCGAGATAATAATCTGCGTATTTCCGGAAGAAATCCTGCTTCATAATGTAAGTCACGCCGCAGGCATACCTGGAGTCCAGATCCAACCGCCAATTCACATTTGGCTCAACCGTTGCCAAAAACCTGTCGGTCGCTAAAAGTCCCATAAACCCTGCCGGATCGGAATTTATGGGTGTACCGAATATTGTTCATCATTCCGGCCACGCTTTTTTGAGCATCAATACGCGCCATTAATGTCCCCGCTTCATGGGCGCTGTACCTGGGCGTGCTTAATGACGCGGGAGCTTTATGGGGGCACGTTCACGGGATACACTCTGCAGTAGCACCGAGGCCGCAGGTGTTTCACCGACGACGACTTCATCCATGTGATCCTGAGCACCCAATGATCCTGCGTTCACCTCGTGCTCTGACGTTCACGCTTGTTTAGCCTTGCCGCGTAGTGTCAGCGGAGGTCCAGTTGATCGGGACGTAACAGCGTTACGCTTATTCCCATCTGACGATTTCGGTATGGATTGATAGATAGGCATAAACTCTCCATTCGGATTATTTATCCAAGAATTTTTTTGGATTTTAGTCGTCAGGCATCAACTCCAAGTCGTGTCCGATCAATGGTCAAATTAGTTTCGTGACGACGCGATTCTATGAGGCCATTCGATCCATGGCCGTCCAGCTTGGCGAGTGCCAAGGTTGAACTATTTCACCTCAACGCTTTCGTCGCGGGCCATTGCCCTGCGCGCGCACCGCTCCCCTATAGCAGCAAGGCTTAGGTAGTCGCGCCAGGGCTTCATCGCATCTGTCCTAAAATGCGACAGACAACGAGACACTGGCCCCATGGTCTTCGGCGGCGTCGCTGAATTGACCATGATAGCTAACGCTCAACACCCCGCTATCCTTCAGTTTAACGGCCACCCCAGCCTCGATCGGCACCGAGTCACGTGCCAGCGGCGCGCCTTCGATGTCGAAATAGGAACTGCCCGCAAACTGCTGGCTGCGCTGGGGTGTGTAGCCATTGAGCAGCCGCTGCCAACCCACTGAGCCTGTCACCAGGTACGTGGCCTGCTGGGTCTGGGCAATTTTGGTCGCTCCCCGGACTCCGAGCGTGGAGTAGCCCAGATCCTGGGTTTCATTTTGACTGTGCAGAGCGGCATAGCCACCTTTTTCGTCGATCGCTTCACCCTGCTGATAGACCCACGTCAGATTGGCGAATGGCTCCAGTTCTACAGACCCCAAACGTTCACGCAGGGACAGCTCTGAAAATACCTGGGTCGTGTCGACATCATAATCAGCCTTAAGGTCTTGACTGGCGTCCTCCAGGACCAGATTGCGCTTGCTATCCACTTGGCTCCAGCTGTGCACCACCCCGGTCCTAGCCTCGAAGATGCTGAGCGGACCATTGGCATACAGTCCGAGATGGTAGGTATCGATCTGCGCCGAGGACTGGCGTTGATCCACATTGAGACTGGTGCGCTCATAGCCGCTGACCAGGCCGGCCCGCCAATCTTCCCCGACCGCCACGTCTGCACCGAGGAACATGCCGTTGATCTGCCTGTCGCTATGGGCCACGTCGCCATAGTCATGACCATCGAGCGTACCCCGCGTTTCGAATACCTGGGTCCACAACGTCAAGTCCCCGTCATGATGCTCCGCCAGGGGGGTACAACTGCTGAGATCAAGCGGCTTGCCTTGTAGCTTCTCATGACGCTCATCCTGGGCGTTGCAACCACGGCGCAAGGTTGCCTCACGCACGAAACGACTGTCTTGCAGCAGGACGCCGTACAGTGTCGAATGGATTTCGCCGGAGAGCAAATTATAGGTTTGCTGAGCCTGCGCGGCGCTGGCCAGGCCGGCCACGGCCTGGGGCAATGGCGAGTTCGGGGTCATGGAGTCCAAGCCACTGGACACTCCCATCTGGTTGCTGGTCTGCGCCACCTGGCTGAAGGGGTTGTCATTGCGCTCAGCTTCAAGAAAAACGCTGTTGGGGTCGTAGCCGATGTCAAGATTGAGGAACGGCGTGCTGAAGACCGAACCGGCGAAGGTGCCGGTCACCCCATTGCTCGCCGAGATAATGATCCAGCGCTCGCCAGGGTCATAACTGCCGGCTGCGGAGGTCACGTCCACCGTGCCGCCTTGAATGTCCACCGCCCCGGTTACCGCTAACAGGTCGGCTGCCCCGCCCGGTGCGATCTCGGCGCCGTAGGTCGAGCCAGCGGCGAACGTGACGTCGCCGGTGACGTGCAGGGTGCCGATACTGTTGCCGGGGGCAATTCGCCCCTGGTTCAGCACATTCCCGATTATCTGCCCGGAGCCGACCAAGGCCGCGGGGCCGGCGATGGTCAGGTTCGCCGAAGTCAAGGTGCCGGCGATGTTCAGGCGGCCGGCATCGACCAACGTGCGCAAGGCATAGGTTTGATTGCCGGTCAGGGTCGCGGTACCGCTATTGATTTTGTGCAGCACTTCGAAGCCACTCAGGTTGGCCGCGGCAAAACTGCGCGACTGAGCGTTGTCCAGCACCAGGGTGTCGCCGGCTGTTGCCTGCGCACCGCCGTCGATGGTCCCACTGAAGCCGTTGATGTCCGCTGCGTCGTGCAGGGTGAGCGTGTCGTTGCCGGCACACAGATCAACGCTTCCGCGGCCGCTCAAGCGTCCTGCCAGGCTCAGGCTGTCGTCACCGCTACCGCAGCCATAGTGACCGTCCACATTCAGCGTCGCGCCAGTGCGCACCTCGGTGTCCAGCGGGCTGCCCGGCTGGGCGATGACCTGAGCGCCGGCGGCGATGTTGAGTACGCCATTTTCCACTACCACACCGACCAGTTCGGACGTCGCCGGCCCGGTCAGGTTCAGGGTACCCACCCCCCGCTTGGTCAAGCCCTCGAACTGGACCAGCGAGTCGACGCTGGCCACGCCAGCCAGATCATAGGCACGCGTATCGACACCGCCCCCGCCATTGATGCTGCCAAGGATCTGGGTGCCATCATGCAGGACAAGGGTGTCGTCGCCCTCTTCGAGCGCAAAGCCACCGCTCCCCACATCAAGGGTACCTGCCACATCGAGCGTATCGTTGCCGCCGCCCAGGTTGGCGTTCGCACGCAGCACGGCCCCAGGCCCCACAGTGACCACATTACTGCTTGTCGAACCGGTCAGCAACAGTGGGACCGCCCCGGCCGCCTCGACCAGGCCGTTGACATTCAAGGTGGTCGTGCCGGAGCTGTTGTTCATGTCGATGGCGGGTGTCGTCAGCGAGTCCTCGACAGTGAGTACCCCGTTACCCAGGGTGGTGCCACCGGCATAGGCGTGTGAACCGAGCAGGGTGGCCGTGCCGTTGTTATCCTTGAGCAGCTTTTCGAAGTTGATCAGTTTACCGTCAGCGGCAAGGTTCATGGGCGCCGCGTTGTCCAGCCTCACCGTGTCGCCCAGGATGTGTCCACCGCCATCCATTTGAGCGAGCAAGCCGCTGAGGTCGGCACCATCGTGTAAGGTCAGGGTATCGTCGCCATCACCCAAGATGATCGTGGCGCTGCCGGTGACGCGCCCGGCCAGGTCGAAGGTATCTGCGAGGACGCTGCCGGCCCAAGTGCCGTCGACATTCAAGGTACCGCCAGCCAGCACTTGTGCGTTGAGCGCAGTGGCCTGCTGGGCCATGACCGTCGAGCCGATCCCGACATCCAGCGTGCCGCCTTCCACCAGCACATTGGCCAATTCAGAGGTGGGGCCCGTCAGGTGCAGCGTGCCGGCGCCGCGTTTGCCCAGGCCTTCGAAACCGGTGAGGGCGCCGATATTGACGTTGCCGTTGATGTCGTATGCGCGGGTATCAAGGCCGGTCCCCCCATCGATGGTACCTAGAATCGTGGTGCCCTCATGCACCACCAGCGTATCGTCGCCATCGCCCAGGGATAGCGTGCCGCCACTGGCATCCAGGGTACCGGCGACATCCAAGGTGTCGTTGCCGCTGCCCAAGTCACCGGTGGCGCGCAACAGCCCCCCTGCGCCGACGCTGACGGCATTCTCCCCAGCCGTGCCTGTCAGCAGCGCCGCTGTCGAACCGGCGGCCTCCAATGTCCCTTGGACCGTCAGGTCCGTGCCGTCATTCAGGTGGAGGGTCCTGGCCGTTAACTGCCCGGTGACATCCAGGGCGCCGTTCTCGAGTTGGACGTCGGAAAAATTGGCGGCGCCCCCGGCGATCGCCGTGCCCGCGCCTTGCTTGCGTAAAGTTTCGAAATTGACCGTCTTGCCAAGGTCAGCCACCATGTTTTCGGCCGAGTCCAGCACCACCGTATCGCCCAGCGAATGGCCGCCGCCATCGATGGCGTTGACCAGGGCGGCAATGTCCGAGTGGTCGTGCAGGGTGAGCACGTCATCCCCCCCCTGTAATGCGATCAAGCCCGTGCCATCTACGGTGCCATCGACGGTGAACGTATCGTTGTCCAAGGTGCCCAGATAGGTGCCATCGACGCTGAGCCGGGCCCCTGAGGCGACGGTGGTGCTGACGGGGTCGACAGTAGCGCCGTTCTGCACATGCACCCGTCCTTCAAGGACATTGACGGTAGTGAAGTCGCTGTCATCCGGGCCAATGAAGTTGAGCACCCCAGCGCCCGTCTTGCTCAGGGTTTCGAATCCTTGCAGAGCGCCAGCCGTGGCTTCGCCTAGCAGATGGGTGTTGAGCGTGTCCCTGCCGTTGCCGGCGTCCACGATGCCGAGAATATGGGTGTCGTCATGGAGGATCAGTGTGTCATCCCCCTGGCCCAGTGACAGTTCGCCGCCGCTGGTGTCGAGGGTGCCCAGTACATCCAGCAGGTCGGTGCCATCACCCAAATTCCCTGTCGTGCGCAGGGTACCGTTGGTGCCGACCACGATGCTGTTGGTTCCCGCGCTACCGGTCAAGAGGGTCTGGCTGGCACCACTGCGCTGCACAATACCGTCCACCGTCAGTACCGTGTCATCGCTCAGGGCGACGGCATTGCTGTCGAGCTGACCGGACACCGACAAGCCACCCGCCGCCAGGTTCGTGTTGTCAATGCTGCCCGTCCCGCTCAGGGTCTGGGTACCGCTGCCCGTCTTAAGCAGGCTGCCGCTGCCATTGAGCGTGCCACCGTACGTGGTGCTGGCGTTATTGCTACCGGTGGTGAGAAGACCGCCCCCCAGGGTCACGCTGCCGCCACTGCTGCCGCCGCCCGCCAGCGAGCCGATGGACTGGTTGAACCCATTGAGATCCAGGGTGGCACCGGCCACATCGCCCAGGATCACCGCCGAGTTGACCCCGAAAGCCTGGCTGCCGGCCATTGCCCCGGCGCGTAGGGTGCCACCATTGATAGTGGTGGCGCCGGTATAAGTATTCGCGCCGCTGAGCGTCTGCACGCCGCTGCCGACCTTGGTCAGGCCTCCGGTGAAGCCGGTACCGCTGATTACGCCGGCGAAGGTGGTGCTGGTGTTGTCATTGCCGGTCGTCAGCGTGCCCGTACCCAGCGTGACGAGCCCGCCGTTGCTGCCGCCGCCGGCCAGCGAGCCGATGGCCTGCCGCGTATTGCCGAGGTCAAGGGTCACTCCCGCCGTATTGGCGAGGATGAACGCCGATTGGGGGGAGAAATTGCTGCGGTCGGACCGGGCCGCGCGCAATGTTCCGCCATTAAGGGTGGTGGTGCCGGTGTAGGTGTTTGAGTCGGTTAGGCGCTGCACCCCGCTGCCGGTCTTGACGAAGTTGCCTGCGCCGCGCAGGACACCGTTCGACACGGCGACGGGTACGCCGGTGTAGTTGAGGGTTAGGGTGGCGGTGCCCAGGTCGACGATGCCCGCATTGGCTAGGCCCTGGACGGTCTGGTTAAAACTGTTCAGCTCAAAAATGCCGTTGATACCACCACCAAGTTTGGCGTTGATGAAGAGGTTAGCGGCCCCGGCGCGCAGAATGCCCGCGTTGGGCCGGATGTCGCCGCTGAAACTGCTGATACCGCTCAAGAGCATGGTGCCCGAGCCTTCCTTGTTAATAACAGCGGTGCCACTAATGGCCCCCGCGTAATTGCTGTCGCTGTTATTTTCGCCTACATGGAGCGTGGCATTGCCCAGAATCAAATTACCGCCTGAGGTGCCTGCACCGGCCAGCGAGCCTAGGTGAGTCGATAGACCGGTGAGGTCCAGCGTAACACTGGCCGTATTGGCCAGGACCACGGCCATGCCTTGGAGACCGGTGACCGATCCGGCTTTGAGAACGCCGTTGAGCACATTGACGGCGCCCGTCAGATTTGTGCCGCTACCGGCCAAGGTCAGCGTACCCGCGCCGGTCTTGATGAAGCCGTCGCTACCGGCCAAGGGCGCGATAATGGTGGCAGTGCCTGTCTGGACATGAATGGTCGGGGTGACCGGGCCACCCAAGGTGATGGGGTTGGTGCCAGCGGTAAGGAGGTTAAGGGTGTAGCCACCCGTCTCGAATCTCAAGCCGCCGACCGTAACCGGTGCGCCCACCACCAGATTGACCCCGGCGCCGGCGAAGACGGCCGTATCGAAATTGTTATCCGTCCAACCCGACAGGGCGCCAGCGATACCGCCCACCGGATCACTGTTCCAGAAGACGTTAGTGGGGTGCCAGGTATTGCCGGCTCCGCCGCCCACGCCCGTGCCCGTGCCATTAGGGTCCCAGTACAGGTTGGCCGCCCCCACCGAGCTCAGGTGACTGGCCAACAGCAACGCCACCAGCGGCCGCCCGTAACTAGCCAGGCACCCGGTGCCCGTTGCGTGTGGCGTCTTGGCGCACCGAACGGCTTGCCCCCCCTTACCGCTGACGCCTACTTCGGCGACCGCGACCCACATTGCTTTGGCCTGACACCAAATCGTACGAAAAATATGGTTCATCGTCAGTCTCCTTTTGGATGCACTGAAGCCAAGGAGATGCTGCCGTACAGGCAGGCGCGCCCTAGCCAAAGCACTGGTGCAAAAGTATGAAAAGGCGATGGTGCGTAGATCAGTGCAGGGGAGCATGCGGGCGTCGAAGCCAACCCCCTCGTTTGACGAGCGCGGGGTAATCCAGTCACGGTGCGCTGGATGGGCCTTCGACGACTTCATGGCTAAACGTACAACGCGCCACTTCTACCTCTAATTGGCCGACCTATCGCCGGTACTGGTGCCAAGAACGGTCAGCACGTTTACGGCTTTTTACCAACAGGCGGTCACCAGAAGTCAATAGGAGTGTTGCTGGGAAACGCAAAAGGTCAAGGCCAGAAACCATAAACTTTGGAGCAGGGGTTAACCCAGAGCCTCATTACGCTTAGTGCGCGTGCCTACAAGGCAAACCACTACCGAGGTAACTGAAATCCTTGAAGAGGCGAGATCTGAGTGGCGCGTTCAATGCGGTTAATGTTGGCATCGAAATAGCCGCGAAGAGCAGAAGCAATACACTATTGGGACGCTGCCATTCTGTCCGGTAAATCGGTCACAGAAGGGGGCTGAGACTGATTCGGGAAAGCGACATAAGGCCGGCGGGGGTGAGGGATCGGTTTGCAAGGCGTGCCGGCGACTCGGTACGGCCCACCACACTCTTCACAGGCCTGAGAAAAGGGGTAGGGAAGAGCCTTCGATTGGCATTCAGCCAGGCCAGAGGGAAAAACTATCCCAGACTCAAGTCGGACGATAACCGCCGCTCGCTTCCCAGTTTCCCAACATGGCGAGCGGGTCAGAAAGAGTGGAGCGCCTGGCTTCGTCGACTTAGCTCTGTCATCACGGTTACCTTTTCACCCTGGCGCAGCCGCCTACACGGCCGGCCGCGGAGGCGCCAGCCATGAATGGCAATGCCTACATGCGGGTCTTGACGCGTTCCTGAGCGAGCTCTTTGGCCCTTGGAAGCTTTTCCAACGTGTTTGGGGGATAGCCTCGAAGATAGGCGACGTGCGCCTTGGCAAAGTGACCGATGACTCGTCACTTTGCCAAGGCTGGTGTCATTGTTTGCTACGACAATGACAATTTAATGGGGACGTCCCCATATTCGGCGGTGCCCCCGAGCATACCTCCGTAAATCGAGTTGGCGGTTTGTGACACCTGCATGGCGGTCCCACTCGTGATCAGCTGCGACTGCACCACTGGCGCCGCCGTTGTCCAGGTGCGTCCATCGAACGTATGCGTAGACCAAATGGCGGTAGGGTCCAGATTATTCTGGAAGTAAGCAAACAACACGCCATTGAGGACACACGTGGAAATAAAGTACATATAACCACTGTCGGGTTGCCCACCATTGATGTCGGGGAAATTTATTGCAGACCAGTTACTCCCATCAAAAGTGCTATACGCGAAGTAGCTGTTGGTATCGGCCCCGGTGCCTGTAATTACGCATGGCCCATAACCGGACGTATAAAACACATACAACGTATTGTTGAACACCACCGCGCTGGGGGACGTTTGCTGGAGAAATCCCTCCATGGTTTGCGCGGGTAAAGGGACCTGAGGTTGCGCTGGCCAGAAGTAGCTGACAGTAACTTCCGTTTGTGACCATGCATACCCGTCCGCAGAAACGCTATAACGCAGTAGCGCCTGACCTGGGCAAGCATCGCCTGCTGACACGCCATAAAAAACGTAGAGTTGAGAGGGAACGGAAGCGCTGGCGTATTCAGGCAACGGGTACACTACGGCCGACGGCGATTGCGCCATGATAGCCGTGCTTGACGTGCAGCCAGTCGGCACTATTTGCAAAGGGGCGCTCCAGCCCACGGCAGTGGAATACTTGGTGTACCACAACAAACCGGAGTTATTGGCCCCTTGGAAGAACAGCCATAACTCGGCCGCCGCGCTGAGGGGGAAGCACACTGCCGAGGGACTGCATGACGCGTAAGCCGTGTCCGCCGTCATTCCAGCCTCGTTAAGTGTTTGAGCTGCAGTCCAGTTTTGATACCCGCCCGTTGTCTGCTTGTAACTGATCTGACCGTTATTTTGATAAAACGCGTACAAAGCACTGACGCTTGGTTCACTGCTGGCCAATTCTTCGGGCGGGTATACGGTCCCGGCGGGAATGGTCGAAGCGTCAATTACGGTGTCGGCCAGCAAGGTGTTCCATGACCACAAACTGCCCGATGGACTCGCATTGATGGCATACCAAACCTGTTGATTGCCGTTAGTGACTGCCGTAACGTCCGCCAAATCCTGCGCTTTACCTAGGATTTTATTATCGATGCTACCGCCTTGAGTGAGCGCCCAAAGACAATCATTGAACGGTACAATGCAAGGGCCGCTGCTCATTTCCAGTAAGCCGATCTCAATCGGCAGTGCCGCTTCGGTCGCGCTAAACGGCGTATAGTAAAAGCCACCATTTTCCGCTTGATAGAATAAATAAATAACGTCGTTTAAGACGATGGCTGGGACGCAGTCGCTCAGGGTTGAAATGTAGGGAGATGGGCAAGCGCTCCAGTTGACTCCATCGGTACTGGTGATCCAATTCAGATATTGCGGCGGGCCCGCGAATGGTCCCGGGTCTGTGGGGGTTGGGTAGAACACATAGAGGGCGCCATTGCAGACGACTGCCGATGTGGAATAGCCAATTCCGTCGCTTGTTTGCGGATTGTAGATCGGGACGCCGTCAATCTCGATCGTAACGATGTTCCACGTGCTGGCGTTTTCGGCGAATGAACTGCAGGTCAGTCCGTCGAACCCAAAGTTAAAAACATACACACTGGAGTTGAATGTCACGGCGGACGGATTATTCGAATAGTCTGAATAGCCTGGGGCCATCGGGATAGGGATAACCGCGGGCTCCGTCCAAGAGGGTGTCCAGGATGGTTGCGGGTCAGCCAGCGTCGGCGCGAGAGGGGCGCTGCAGTACTGGTAACTCACTCCCCCATCACCAGGGTCGGGTTGATAAAACACCCATATCGTGTCATTGAGCACCGTGGCAGTGGGCGCACCTGACATTCCCATCGCCGGCGACACGGCCTCAACCTTCTCCATCCGCACAGGAAAGGTGCACTGACAATAGCTGGTCTCGCTACCGCTGGCATTGCTGCTGTTGTAGAAAAGAAACAGCGAGGGGCCCACATTGCCTGAGGGTTGCAGCCTGATATTCGCAGTGCTGCCGGTCATGCCTGTAACCGGTAGCGTTCCAGTCGCCGCCCAAGTAAAACCATCGTAGACCAGATAACTGAGTTGACCGGGGGAAGCGGCCGCTTGGTAAAAAATGTTAAGAGTATCGCCAGTACTGTAAGTGGACGGAGGGGCGGCGATGAGGACGTCCGGCATGGAAAACTGGGTCCACGCGCCGCTGGCCATTAGGGTGCAGCCCGCCAGTGGCCAGTTATTCGCACTGCCCGCTCCGGCATAAAAAATTGTGAGTAGCTCAGTGCCTTGATTGTCGGTATAGGTGCAGGCCGCCGGTGCCCCTGACAGAATGCCAACACTGGCGGAGCACCCCGCAGGGACCACCTGAGTCGGGCTGCCCCATTGTGCAGGAGCTCCCGATAAACAGGTACACCACAGCTGGGACATACCCGACGTGTCTTCGTTGGCACTGGACAATACATACAGTGCATCGCCAAAAACAAGGGAAGTCAGGCCCGTGGTGGTGCTTTCGCTGGGCACGGCCGTGCTGGCGCTCCAGTTAAGCCCGCCGTTGGATGAGGTACAGCACCAGATGCTGCCCAGCTGGATGTACAACAAGTAGAGAAGATTGTTGAAGGTGACAAGAGAAGGTGATCCTTCGTCACTGGCCAGGCCCGGGATCGGGATGGGCGACGACCAGGCGTTATAAAACTGGCTGTAATAGCTGAAGGCCAACTGATCCGCCGTTGTTCGGCTGACTAGGCAGGGCACATTGGTACTAGCCACGGCGCTGGTCGGCGAGCCGGTGGGGGCAATGGTTGACGCGGCCAAGGTGGTGGGCACCACATTTTGCACCCACCCCGTTTCGGTGAACACCGAATAATACAACGTCGAGGGTGGCGTCGTGGACGCTGTCGCGACGTCGGTGCTGGGTGGATTAACGACCTGGTAAAACACCCAAGGCTGTGGCGTCTGGGTGTCACTGAAAGACACCGGCAGCAAAAAATTCCCCGCAAGGGTGGACCCGGCGGGACAGTTGACCGCCTGAGACGGAGCCTCACCGGTGTTAAACTGACTCACACTCCCGACCAACAAGGCATTCCCAGCCTGATCGGGAAAACAAAAATACAGATCCGACGCCTCGGCCATCTGATCGAAAAAGGCCTCAGGGGCAAACACGGCGGCGGTGGGTGAGCCGCTGGGACTGGTCACGGCATTCGGCACTTGCGTATCGCCATTCCATTCATTTTCACTGTTGATCCAGTTGTACCAGATCTGGCCATTCTGTTGCCCCCCCTGATGCACCACGGTGGTCATCAGGTTGGTGGTGCTGTCAGGCGTGCATATCACGGCAAACGGAGAACCCGACATGCTGGTATTGGGCACTATGTAATCATCAAAACTCGAGTACGGTACTATCCCAGGGAGCCCACTGCTGTCAAAGCCCAAAAGAGCGGCATAAAATGCAGGGCAAGCAGCGCCCGCATCAGGCAGGAGGGAGCCGAAGAAGATATTGGCGTAATTTTGAGTTGAGCCTTCTCCCTCATACGCACTGGTCCACGCGCATGACACGACTGAAGGTGACGAACCCACTGCGTAGTTGGAAATGGGCAGCGCACCATTGGCCGTTGTCCATGTGTTGGCCGTGCCAGTGGGCGACCAGGAATACCCCAATTGATAGGTGTTCGCCTCGACCCCCGGCGACACGTAAATCAGATAGAGGGTCTGTTGATTGGTGATGGGGTCGGTGAGGGCAATCGGCGCAGCCATCGTGCCACTGACCAAGGCCGCATGATTCACCACCAGCGTTGCGGGCCCCCACGACGTTCCATCGAAGACGTTGTAAAAAAGCTGCATGAATCCATCGCCACTCGTGCCCCCATAAAACACATACAAACTGCCATTAAACATCACCGCTGTAGGGCCGGTCGTTGTGTTGAGGGCTACTGAGCCAGGCAACACCTGTGGCGGATAGACGATACTGGGAATGGTCGTTTCATAGCCCATGTATAACGTACTATCAGAGCCTTGGTAAAACATGCACAGCGTATCACCGGTTTGAACAAGCGCGGGAAGTGAATAGACGTCACCTAAGCCCGGGACTTCAACATAGGGTGTCCAGTACATGCCAAGGTTTACATCAGCCCATATCTGGCCTATCAGTCCACCGACACTTCGGACAATTCTTACCGGGTCTCCGGTGGTGATGGCGAGCGCCACGCCCATAGCAGCCAGAGTGGTTTTACCTTCATTAGCAAGTTCAGATCCTGTAGAAGCCATCTTGTATGCGCGCATCCCGCTTACAGCCAGCGATTGATTTATACATGGGCTGTCAATACATTCTATATTGGCCGGACATTTTCCACATGTATCGCGGGATGCAGTCTTTCAGCGTGCCTCCAGTAGTTAAGGGGATTAAGTTATTAAGTAGGTATTAGGACATTATCAACTACGCTTGCGGATCAACCATTGCGCTTGCCCTCCTTCACTATCGGTTTGGGTAAGATCATCGTCGATGCCGATCCCATTCACGGGGTCGGCCACAAAAGTCTGGACCATTTGATAACCTCGTACCGCCACGACAGGGACAGTGCTGCACGATTGCCAATAGTGCTGAAACGACAGGTCATACAGCTGTTGGCTGGTGAGCCCCGCCTCACTTCCTACGTATAGTCCGGGGAGATAACCTGCCGAGGACACGGCGCTATACCAGGCGTTGCAGTAATTCGCCACGTCATCCACCGTGGCGGCACCGCTGACACCTTCCAAGTCACACCAAACATTGACTTTGGCGGGAAACCCAATGGCTTGTGTATTCATGACGGCATGACTGCCATCTTCCTGGCCCAACGCGGTGTTGGGCTGCCAACCTGAGGCTCGGACATGTTGTACCGGCATTAGCGCGAGCCCTGTGGAGAGAATATTGTTCGCTTCTTGCGTCGACAAATCGCCGGGGGCTTGACCGGCGCCCAGCGATAAATAGCGTATGCAAAAGTCGTAACGCTGATTGGCGAATTGCTGAGCGACTTGTAAGGAAAGTACGGTATCTGAATCGAAGCCCTTTGCACCCGATGGGGCGGAGCGGACGGAACCATGAAGCGACATTGGCAAACTCCGGTAAATGGATAAAATTCGCGCCAAAAGTAAGATTAAACACGCACTCATAGACGACATCTAGGGTGTTGTTGTCGGTTTTTATTTATTCGCCCAAGGCAATCAATTCGTCGTTGGTTTTATTGTTAATTTCCTGCAACCTCTAACCTAGATGGTTTTAATAGTGGTTGCCACTAATCGTTAATATCGTTTGGAAGCATCTAATAAATCCTTTTGTTATATTGAGAGGCCCCAGTCTTTTCGATTTTCTGACGCTTCAAAAAAGGGGAGGGGCGGGGATAGGCCTGTCACTGCGATGGATATTGTTTAGTTGCGCCTTGGCTGCTCTAACGAGGGCGGAGATAACCTTTCGCGCGGTTTTGTGGGATCGACTGCCGTCATGAATCAGCGCTCCTGCCACCGCCTTGCTGCCTGTCATTTGCTGACTCACTCAACGCGGAGTTGCCGGAAACCAGCGCTGGTTGGCGGCTCAAGAAAGGGAGCGTTGTTGGTCGGCGCGCGCGCCCCCTTAAGCACCGCGAAGGCCGGTGATTCAGATATGCACCGGGCTTACACTAGTCATTCAGTGGACTTTGGAATGAAGACCCTTTTGGGTAGTAGCGCAGGCGGGCAAACAGCGTGGCAAACAAGGGAGCGGGGGAGGGGCCCCCCTGAAGAGCTCGGATTGTTAGCCGCCTGGTCAGTCGCGAAACAGGCCTCAGCCGATTGCGCTCCTGGGGTAGCGAGCCTTTCTCGCGGGCGCACCCCGGTTGCCGCACGGCGGGCACTCGGTTATCGCGGTATTGGTGCTTGTCTACCGAAGCACACCGTCGATCGAGTGCCTGACTGGTGGGCAACAACCGCTGGTACACAATGGGGTACGTAACAATCCTGGATGTCGTTAAGGTTGCTTCTGACGTAAAGCGCGTAAGTTTATTCCGTCAGACCATGCTCGAAGTAGGGGAGGTTGCCTGGAGGTGTGCTGCAGGGTGGGGCCGCTGGGCAGAGAGGCGACCGGTGATGCGATTGAAATTACGATTGGTCAGTCTACTTTTGTTTAATGAAATCAAATAGGGCAACGGCGCTATACATTCCCCAAGCCGTCAGAACGATTACACCGATAGGCATTGCAAGGGTGGACATAAATTTTCCTTTTTGGCCAAAGCACTACAAAGGCGCTGCCGCGCCCTGAGCGAAGTCAACAACGTAGTGAGTGATTAACGTGAGATACGATGAAGTGTTCAGGGTGCTGCCGCGTGGCCTTTGCCCCGCCCTCATAGATTAAACGGTGGGTGTGGGTGGAAAAGTAAGGAAACCCTTAATTTTCCACCGGTGACGGCCAGAGGCCAGTCGTTACTGGGATCCAGACTTCATTGGATTGCGACGTCATACTCTTGGTGACGTGATGGAACTGCAAACATTGCACACCGCCACACGTCACAGCGGCACACGACATCTTTTCCGGCGCCTCAGATACCCACGACACCGCAAACAAGTGGATTCCGAGCCCAGCAACTGAAGGAGACCTGGAGTCTGAAATCAGCGTAACCTCTCAGAGCTCTGTCGTTCGCTGTAAAGTTTAGTAGGCTTGCGGCTGTGTACCGTGGCAACCAGAACCAATACCAGTAGCACCGCGAGCAGGATTAACGACGAGCCAACCGCCCCGAAGTCTAAACCACCTTTTTCATGCGACTTCGTCAACACATCGCCCAGCGTGGCACCAAAAGGCTGGGTCAATAAGAACGCGATCCAGAACAACATCACTGACGACAGCCGGGTCGTGTAATGTAGCGCTATAACAAGCGCAATTGCTGCGCCGGTCAGTAGCGCTCCCCCGATGAAACCAAACCCTGAATCGGCCGCCAGGAAGTCCCCTAAGGTGGTGCCTAGCGTGTTGGACAACAAAATCGCAAACCAAAAAAAAAGTTCGCCCCTGAGCGTGTTTATGCGGCTTACTGAAAGTGATTTCTCACTCAAGTGCCAAGCTGAAAAGATCGCCAGCAGCAAGACCATTAGAATCGCCGAGCCCATTGCGTAACCGAGGCCCAACGTGCGGTCCATAAAATCCGACAGGGTGGTGGCTGCCGTACTGGTGGAGAGAATCATTAACCAGTAAAGCGCTGGGTGATATTGAATAGTGGAAATCTGACCAAATAAGGAGGCCAGGAACAGATAAATGAGTAACAGCGAACTCATGGCGTAACCGAGATCCAGCGTCATGGACAGCAGGTCTGCGGCCGTTTCGCCTAATGTCGTGGCGCAGATTTTCATGATCCAGAAAATCAGCGTTATCTGTGGAAATTTATTCATTCTCATTACCGGGGGTTACGTAATCGTCCTACTTGTATAGCGTCACGACGATTTGAGAATGCCCCCTAAGGTCGTGAATACTGGAAAAACTCACAACCACGCCGTTTCCTTAAGCAAAACGTATTTTGTGGCATCGATCGTCGTAAAGTTACATTGAGTTGATTGGCGCAGCAGAAGGCACCCATCGAAATTGTCAGCGTCGGCACTAGTTAAGCGGACATAAGGTGGGCATCCCAGGCGCTACACTAGAAGGTTATTACTGGTGGAACGTTCGGCTACCTTGTTGCTACGATATACTTGCGGTCACTTTGTAAATGCCACCAATGGGCTAGCCCATCAGCCCATTGGTGGCAAACGGTCAGCCCTTGCGAGACAGTGTCGTAGTACTGTTGCAATCGTCCTGGCACTGAGTGCCAGCCAACGCTTTATTTTCGTCCTCCACTTTCTGCTGGCTGACAATAACGGCCTGATTATTATCCATCATTCGTTGTTGAAGGCGCTCTGCACCGTCAGAAGCGTAGGCATTGCAACCAAAAAGGATGAGCAGGGATACAAAGGCAATATTACGATTGTTCATGTTGTCGGCTCTAAGAGTGGCTGAAGAAATTAATTAGTCAATTCAATCTGTTTGACGTCAACCTTTCGATCAAACCAATCACGATCGATTTCACCGGTCAGCCGAACTTTTGTAACGTCTGAAATCGCCACTTCTGGCCAAAGCTTTTTCTTGATTTCTACTGTGATAGTCCCGGTAGAATCCTTGAATTCGAACTGGTCTTTTTTCAGGCGCTTCACGATAGTCCCCTCGAGGACTACCCTTGTATCATCACTCGCTTGGTTCGCCGCTGCGGTAGTCACAATGGGTACGGTGGCGCTTGGGCCGGTGTAGCCACCTGCGGCAAAAGCAGTGGAAGAAAAAACGGTGATAGACAGAGCGGCAAGCAAACTGCGTTTCATGAACCAGATCCAACATTAGAAAATTGAAGCGCGACAATAGTCGATGAAGATTAACCATTACTTAATTTCTCGCCCGGTTTCTAACATCCGCTCCTTTTAATAATTAAAGGGATTGATTCTCAAACACGACTGTGCCGCGTATTGCGGTTCGCCTATCTTATGCCACTCTGTCAATACGCCCTGCGGATCAGGAATTGTTCTCTATACAAATTACACACTCCCACGGTTGACCCAGCGTCTATTTTGGCGCAAGCGGGTACACCAGAAAGTGCGCACCGTGCAAGTATCCAGAGCCATGGTTTCCTAAAAGGTTTCCACAGTTAGTCCGACGCTCCGAGTTGTAATCGGGAAAGCTTAGAGGGCCAATCTGGGGAAAGGAGAGGGCAGCTCAGTGAGAGCCTGAACTTCTATTGAGCCATAGCTACGCTGACGAATAAGGAACACGAATTGAATTAGGCCCCAACATCGACGAGCCTGCGGTCTGCAGACTCGTCGCGGATCGGCTGAAAGGGCGACTCACCCTGACGGTGAATCGCTCGAAGTACCTTTCACTTTATATAGACAGCGTGTTCATACCGCCCGGGGCCGGCCCTAGCCGTCGACAACGACGATCATTGAGTACAGGTAGTAGCCACCAAATCATAGCCAGCTGGTACGTCCTGCCCTAAACCTCAAATCATATCTACGGCCACGTCTTGCTCAGAGGACCACGTAAACGGAACCATGGCTATCGGCCATCCATGCACGTTATATAAATCATAGTTTCCCGCATTGCCATTGCTTTGGCCAATCGCGGGCGCCGTGGTTGCAGTCAGATAAAGCTGCTGCAGCTCGGCCACCGTCGGCAAACGCTGGCCTTGGTTGCGACAAAAACTGTCCGCTTCGGTCCAGATACGCAGCGTGGTGTCCGGGGTGAGGAAACCCTCAGTATTGCCCACCACCTGCAACACCGCTGACGTCGCAGGCGCGCCGCTTTTCGGTGTCCCGGTCTGGGCCACGGGGGTCACCGAGAACTGCAGGGGTTGGTGATTGTCGCTGTCGACCAGGTTGTAGGTCTCACTTGTTGCGCCGGCGATGGGCACGCCGTTGCGTGTCCATTGTTGCGTGCTGGCACCCTCCAGATCACCGTCGGCATCGCTGTAGCGGTAGCTGGCGTTCAAGGTCTGACCCACCACCCGAATCTCGCTGGTGCCGGTCGGGGCTACGGTCACGGGCGCGTCGCCAGGCTGTGGCGCAATGCTCTGCGCGGCGGACGGTACCCGGATGCCGACGGCTTCGCTGCCAGTCGCCGCCACCGGGGTAACGGCGAAACTCACCTGATGCCCCTCGTCGGCGACCACCGGGGTGTAGGTGGTCTGGTTGGCGCCGGCGATGGCCACGCCGTCACGCAACCATTGCAGCTGGCTGGCCCCTTCGGCATCGTCCTGCCCATCGGTGTAGGTATAACTGCCGGTCAGGCTCTGGCCCACTTGTGGCACGCCGCTGATCTGCACATTGCTGGCCACCGGCGCATCGGCGTTGGCCCACGGCGCACTGTCCGGGGCACTGCGGTTACCCTAAGCATCCTGGCTGACTGCCACCACATGGCCGCTGGGCTGCACGGTGGAAGCCTCGACGGTCCACTGCCCGCTGCCGTCGGCCACCACGCTGCTGCTGTTGTCCGGCCAGGTCACCAACACCGTGTTACCGGCTTCGGTCGTTCCGGAGGCTTCCGGCTGGTTGTTGGCGTTGCGGTCGCTGACGCTCATCGTGGGCGCGGTGGGTGCCTGGGCGTCGAGCGTTTCGTTGACCTGCAGGGCGTAATAGGCACTGGCCAGGGCCACGCCATTGAGGGCTTAGCTGGCTGTCACCGTCAGGGCCTGAGTGCTGGCCCCCGGCGGGTACGGTGATCAGGCCGCTGTTGGCATCGATGCTGAACGGCGCTACCGAACGGGTGGCCGGGCTGCTCAGGCAGTAGGTCCCCACCGCCCCGGGGCTGACCCCTTGCAGGGGGGGGCTGGCCGGGTCAAGGCGCTGGGCGCCCCGAGCGGGGGCGCTTGCAGCGTCAGTTCGGCGGCACCAAAGGCGAACGCCAGGGTCTGCGGTTTTGCCTTTTGCTTTTAGTCGAGCACCACGTTGTACTCACGCTGGACAAAGTCCTTGCGTTCCGACGCCAGCGGTTGTAGGGCAATCGCGCGTTGCGCGTCCAGTTGCGACGACAGGCTCAGGTCGAAGCACCAGTTCAGGCTCAAACCGACCTGCCATTGGCTGTCGCCGCCTTGGATCTGCTGGTGTTCGGCATTCACGCCGAGCAGCGGGATCGACTGCCAGCGCAGGCCCACAGCATAACCGTTCGGGTCTTTTTCCAGCTCGCCGCCGCCGAACACGTCGACGCCGTCGCCGGACCACTGGAAGTACTTGAGGGTGGCGGCCAGTTGCGGCACGCCCGGCACCAGGATTTCACCGCGCGCATCCCAGCCCGAGGCAGGCCGCTCGTACAGGTCGAAGTGCTCGGGGTCGCTGTTCAGTTGCTGTTCATCCGAGCGTTTCCAGTCACTCAATGGCGCGTAGGCGTTGGCCGCCAGGCGCACGTCGTTGGTCCAGGCTTCAAGCCCGACCCCAGCGCGGGTATGATCACGGCTCAGGTCCTGGTCGATGAAGGCGTTGGTGCCGAGCATCAGGTTGTCATTGAGCTGGTGGCGATACCCCAGGCCCAGGTTGCCCAGGCTGCGCGAATCAAAGGTGCGCCCACCTACCTGCAGGAACAGGATGTCTTCGGGGCGTTCCAGCAGCGGGTGCAGGTAGTCGAACTCCACGTCGACATCGTGGGATTCGGTGTTGGTGCTCACCCCGATCTTGGCGCGCCCGTAGTGTACCAGCAGGTCTTCGGCTTGTTGCGACAAGGCGTTGCCTGCGCGACTGGCGGCCATCTGCGTCAGCGCGTCGCCGGTGCTTCTACCGGACTGT
Organism: Pseudomonas sp. NPDC086251; assembly: GCF_044746405.1. Taxonomy (NCBI): domain Bacteria; kingdom Pseudomonadati; phylum Pseudomonadota; class Gammaproteobacteria; order Pseudomonadales; family Pseudomonadaceae; genus Pseudomonas; species Pseudomonas sp. NPDC086251. The sequence goes on along the minus strand of NZ_JBIVBY010000005.1, from coordinate 11,896 downwards.
GCGTCGAGGTTTTGTGCCGTGGCGCTCAAGGTTTGCGCGACCTGAGTGTCGAGCTCCGGGTCTTCAGCCTCGCTGACGCCGGCCAGCGGCGCAGGCGCCACCAGGCGATCACCGGTGGTCAATCGCGCGACGGCGGCAGAGCTCATCAGCTGGCCGTTGAAGCGCGCCAGTTCACGCTCCGAGCGGTTGTAGCGCAGGGCCAACGAAACGCCAGGTTTTCCCCGGGTTTGAGCTGTCGGATCACGTACCCCGGGTAATGCAGCGCTCGCCGCTCAGGGTCTTGGGCACTAGCCACACCCGGTCCGACCAGCCATAGCTCGCGCCCCGCGCCTGCAGGTCGGCCAAGGACGCCTCTGGCACGCCAAAACGTTGGGCGACTTCGGCGAGGGTCTCGCCGCCTTGCGGGGTGTACAGCAGATAGCTCGACACCCGCTCCTGCGTCAGGCGACTGGCCTGCTCGGCTGGCGCGGCCATCACGAAGGGGGCCGCCAGCACTTCGTAATCATATAAGGGCAGCAGCAGACTAGCGGTCACCCGACGCAACCGACTGGCTTTGGTTCCGGCACGCAAAGCCGGTTTTAGTGGGGACGGGACCAACGTTGGATTCGCTTGCGGTGTGACGGGACCCTTCGGAACGCGTGCTCAAGGACGACCTCTTTTTATCAAGCGGTGCTCGAGCGACTGATCGCGCCTTTCGGCCAGCGTCACAGGCACCCGAGAAAATGGCCCGCGAGCTTGCGAAGGGAGGCACTTTCAAACCAATCAAAAATTATTATTAATGCATTTGAGGCGCGCCTGGGCGGGGCCTCAGGGCACGGCTTAGTGGCGAGGACAGCCAAGGAAAAGGCCTAAGACGCCCGCCGCGACGCGCGCGCAGCGGTTAGCCGGCAGAACCACCGTGATGGGGCGGAGTCTTTGGCACCGATTTGGCACTGAGCACCTCTGCAGTGAATGGCCTAGGTCAGGACACCCAAAACATTCTTAAGTCTTAGAAAAGACTTTGCTCGGCCGCACACTCAACGCTCGCCACCTCCGACCGATACCCATCTTGACGTGACCAAGGGTTAGCAGATCCCGATCGATGGTTAAGGCACGGTCATTCGATCCCGACTTATCGTTGGCCTTGATCAGGCATCCTTAGCGTTAGTGAGGGTATCACGCGGAGGTGCTCCCTTTGCCTTGCAATAGGGCGCCATTGTTGTGGATTAGGCGTTTGGCATTTGAGGGTGAGTGATCACCGGCCAGCAGGTGCGAGTGGTTGTTGTTACGCGCTGTGCCGCCAGCGGTCGTTCGCAGCTTTGCCCGTAGTCGCATCAAGTGCCAGGCAATTGTCCGTTCTCATCCCGGAAACAGGTAACGGTCCCCTCCCTCTGGCTCCGGGGGCCCTGGTGATGGAAGGGTAACTGTCGGTTGGTTAGTTGATCGCCTTCAACATGCTGGCCGCGCGGTTGGCCGATCATGCGGCTGGCCCGGCGGGGGAGCAATTTCAGCAAAGGGGACGCCTCACGTAAGTGCAACAGGCGAGATAGGGTCATGCAGCGATCAATCCTGTCATACAGTGATCGCATGGTTGTGCACGCAAGGCCTGGAGCCGCAAGCGTAGGTGCGCAACGCTCAACCCGCTATACGCTCGTCTGAGTTTCGACCCCGCATGAACTCAGGATTAACATATTGGCACTGAGTGCTTCGATGAGTAATGGTGTTTTCAATCTTCAAACCGAAGAGACGTCCGTGTGTATGTCAGTTTTCCCATCTTGAAGTTTGTCAACCGCCAACCTGAGTTGGCGGTTGTGTAGGCTAGTTGAGGACGAAGCCTGTTTGTCGCAACGTCTCGCTTGGCGCAATTGTGCCGTCGTTAGAGTATTACCATGGCAGGCACGCTAAAATCCGTTTGCCGCGGCCGTTAATCCGCAGCCCCAAGCATCGTTGCTCATAGACTGCACGGTCGAAGGCCCCACGGTCGGGGGCGATGGAAAGAAGACATTCACCGGGCTGCCCCAAGAGGCGGAGTTCAATGGATCCGCAGAGGACACGTAGTACAGGTGGGTACCATCCCCGTAGAAGATATAGATCCTTCCGGCGAAAACAGTCACCCCAACGGAGGTCGCAGGATTTTGCCCAATGTTTATCACGGCATAAGAACTCGCTGGGTCAGTGTTGGGGTAGGGGACGACGACAATCTGGCCGTTGTTTTTTGGCACCAAAGCAACATAGATTTGATCCTCAAAAACAAAGGCGGCGGGCGAGTTATCCGAAGTATAGGTCTGATCGGGGGCCATGATGCTGCTGACGTTGGTATCCGCAGTCCAGCTTCCGGCGGTGTCCATGGTTGAGAGCCATAGATCGCCGTCGTTTTTCGAAGACGAATGGAAAACATACAAGATCTCGCCATTGGCCACGGCTGACGGCCCCGCCCAAAGCCCTACATTGTCAACCTGTATCGGATTCGACCATGTGGTACCTGTATCCACGGAAGTTGTATACCACAATTCATTATTTACAGCGGCTTGATAGAAGCAATAAAGCAACCCGTTGAACACGACAGCGCCCGGCGAGGAGCCCGAGGCGACCCCGCCATTTAGCACAAGAACATTTCCGTTCCAGCCATTCGTGGCATTGCCCGAAACGGCGAACATGTCGTTCCCTGACAAATAAAGGCTAATCAACGTATCATTGATATACAACGCGGCGGGGCTAGCCGACATCCCGAGGAAGTCAGAGGGAGAGTTCATGTTCGGCACCGATGTCATTCCTCGCCCTGATGTACCCAACACGCTGCTATCTGGAGTCAACGAAGTAGTCCAAAGGGCACCATTAGAATTCATGGCGCAGTAAATTTGACTGTCATCTGTAGCGATGCCGGGAAAACCAAAGAGCGACGTCGGAGCAACGCCGACGGGCACGCTCCAAGTGGTTCCATCAGTTGAACTGGTATACCAAAGCCCGCCGATAGGAGGCTCGTAGAAAACGTACATACTGCCGTAGGCAACCACGGCAAAAGGCTGTGTCGACGACATCGGAAGCGATTGCCCTTCAGGCGCTATCGGTTTGCCAGGTGCGGTTACGCCTGTGGAGCTCAACGAGGTATAGCTCAGGAAGTTGCCATCGTTTTGATAAAATACGTAGAGCCACTCATTACCGGATGAGTCAGTGAAGGTTACTGATCCGGGTGATGATTCAGTAATTATGTTGGCCCAGATCCCCGTAGTCCAGCTCCCGCCGGGCACTGATGAACTATTCGCAAAACCTAAGGAACCCGATGCTGTCTGATACAAGACATAGATTTCGCCATCGAGCACAGCTGCGCTGGGATTTCCTTGCATAAGACCGTCTGCGCCAACCTGCCAATAGGCCCCCGCGTTAGGGTAGCTGTAATAGAGTTGCCCCCCTGGCTTATACTCCGCAATATCGTCAAGGTTGAGACCTTGGTAAAAAACATAGATCTGCTCATTGAATGCAACCGCGCTGGGCGCCGTAACCGACTGGCAGTCAGTCATTATTTGAACGTCCGACCAACTGAGTCCGTTGCTTGTATTGGTGCAGGTTAGGTAACGAATATCTGGCGTTGTAGCTTGAGCATCGGTACCCAGGTAAAAAATAGAAACCTCATCATTCAGCTCTGCAGCGGAAGGCGGCGTATTCGAGTAAAATGAAACAGGACTTTCTTGAATCCAGTTGTTACCAAACAACAGCCCAACTAATTTATTACCGATGATGGCTGTTACTGAAATCGCTAATCCAGTCAGGGTGGTCGGTGGACCAATAATTTGCAGGCATGGGGTAGGTTCATAGGCCATACTAATAACTCCTTGCTCTTGGGTGTGTGGTAAATAAGATAATTGGCGAATTGATTTGCTCGTTATCTGTCAGCCTGTATCTACCATTGTGCCGGCCCTTCCTCGCTATCCGTCTGAGCCAGATCAGCATCGATGCCGATGCCATTGACTGGCTATGAAAGGCTGGATTATTTGATAACCGCGCGTAGGTATTGCTGGAACTGAGCTGCATGACTTCCAATACTGCTGGAAAGGAAGGGTCGTACAGCTGTTGGTCCGAGAGAACGGCCTTCGCTCCTACATACATCCCGGAACATTAACCGGCCGAGGACACCGCGACGCACCAGGCATTGCAGCAGTCAATCACGGTCACGTTATCGGCGCTTGCATTACTTTCGATGCCCTCCAGATCGCCCCAAATACTTACGCCTGGAGGATACCCAATGGATCTGGCGCTTGTGCCCGCGTTGACTCCGCCTGTCTGCTGCGCCGTTTCCAAAGAGCTCACTGAGTCGAAATGGAAACCAGTTACCCCGATGGAGCGGCGCTGATAATGCCGAAGAGCATCATAGCCAACTCCAATCTATGCAAAAAATTAAGTTGAGTGGATAAGCAATGTATTGTGCTACGAAGGAGGTCGCGCGCATTCGCAATGTGGTCGTTTCATTTTTTATTGCTGGCTCGCACCGAGTAGTTTTACCAATCTATCATTGTTTAATGATTTGTCCTGTTGGTGAGACTAGGTTAGAGGAGATTTTCATGTTCGCCGCACATTACTTAGAAGTATTCGCTATAGTAAAAAAATTTCTTATAAGTATACACGCACCATGGAATTTTCATGGGTGGACTGAACGTGACTGCGGAGCAGCAAAGGTTGGTCTTCATTATCATGACATCCCTTTCAATGGCTCTACCCAGGCCGTGCACTTCGCGCGTAGCTATCGGACGATATGACGTTTCAAAAGCGCTGCCTCACTATACGACAAACACTGTTCACTACGCATATGGCATAATATTTGGTTTTCGGAGTGCGGGTACCATTGGCTTGTCGCAGAGAATTTTTCATCTCGGTATAAAACGACACTGCCCGTGTATTAGACGGTCATACCACATACTGCGTTTCAGTAGTTGATGGCAATGCCTTTGAGCTTGCGCCACTGAATCGTTTCGATGTCATGGCTTCAAAGAAGAGCGCTAATGTAAGCTGCGGCTGACTGGGCGTGGTCATACACTACGATGATGCGGCTGCGCCGAGTTTGACGCCTTCTTCACGCAGTTTTTGTTCCGCTTTAGTGATCGTCGGGCGACAACTACTTTGAACGCCGACATTTCACCATTCTCATTTCTTGGTGGTGGGCATGTCAGCCGTTTAATCAGCTTCATGATCGATGTGATGGTCCTCAATGCTGCTGCAACTCAACTCTTTGCGGGCATTGTCGGTCATACCGGTCGCCTATTGGTTGCTGCGACTTTGCGATAGCGAATACACCCACGCGCAACGAAAATTTAATTTGTAATCCCCCAATGAGCCAAGGGCCTGGCGCTTCGGATCATTTCAGCGACGGATCATCCTTGTTCATTTTCTTCCAGTCCTGCAGCACCACCTGTGCCTTAGATTCCTGACCGGCTTGGATGAGGTACTGAGTCAAAGCCAGCCGTGCATCGCGGTTGGCGGGCTGCACCTTCAACAGCCTTTCCAATTCGACACAGGCTGCCTCGCCCTGGCCGCTGTCGTGGAGCGCCACGGCAAGGACGTAGCCGTACTGGGCGTTCTCGGGTTCCAGTTGCGCGGCTTTGCGCAGAGCCGGCATGGCCTGCGCCGTTTTACCCGCACGCACCAGCGACAAGCCTTGGGTATGTTTCAACAGTGCGGCCTCCGGGTGCTCTTTCAGACTTTGTGCGAGCAGTATCTGAGCTTCCTGGCCCCGTCCGCCCGCTTCCAACCATTGCACCAGCATCACCAGGGCCGGGTGGAAATCCGGGTCATGTTTGAGCGCCGTGCGCAGCAGCGGTTCGACTTCGCCGCTGCGGCCGCTGGCCTGGTAAAGCATGGCGAGGTTGAGGTTGGCTTCCGCGCGCTCGGCGAGGTCTTTTTGCACGCTTTCATACTCGGCAATCGCGGCGTCCCAGTTAGCCTGAGCGTTGCCCAGACCATTGCGAGCGACGTTGAGCAGATCCCGGGCGGCAACGATCCGCACAACCTTGACCGGATCATTAAGCAAGGGCACCAACAGCGGAGCGCGTTCCGGTGGCGGCAGGAGCGCGCTGATCGCCCGGACGGCGCTCTCACGCACCTGAGGCGCAGGGTTGGATAGGTCTCGCGTCGCCAGTTTCAATGCCTGTTCGCTGGGGTACAGCGCTAATTCGGCCAGCAAGGTGGCACGCTGAATCGACGGCAGGTTGCTGCGTTGCAGTTGCTCGTACAAGGCTTGTGCCGCGCCGGGCTGTCCGTTTCGGATCAGCCACAGGCTTTCGTCATACCGTGGCGCTTGAGGGGTGGTGGCTGTGGTCCAGAGCTTGAATTGCTCGGTGACTTTGTCACCTGCCTTATCCTGGTGACAGGTCAGGCAGGCGTCCGGAGTGCCGAGTCTTTTCGCTCGCTCAGGGTTGGGAATGCTGAAGCTGTGGTCATGGCGGAAGTCGTTGCCCATGTAGAACTTTCCGGGCATGTGGCAATCCACGCATTGCGAACCCGGCTGGCCCATTGCGTGACGGGTGTGTTCAATGGCGTCGTAATGCTTCGCCTGCAGGCCTTTGCCATCGACACCTTCGACCGCGGTTTTGCCGGCGGTGTTGTGGCATTGCAAACACACTCCGTTGGCAGGCACCGTGAGTTCGTTGCTGTGTGGATTGTGGCAATTGCTACAGCGCACACCCTTATCGAACATTTTGCTCTGAGCAAAAGAGCCGTGCTCGAACACTTCGTCATTGATCTTGCCGTCCAGCGCGTACAGTTCCCGAGTGAGGGCACTGGGTAGGTAGTCATCCATCAGCCGTTTGCCGACGGTGAAGCCATCGCCCAGTGGTGCGCGACGGGAGTGACAGCGAGCACACGTCTCGATCTCGACCGTGGCGTTTTTGTCCCTGAGATCAACGGCAAAACCTGCATGCCTCAGGTCGCCTTTTTTTGCCGTCCATTCCAGGTGATTGGACGCGGGGCCATGGCACGCCTGACAGCCGACACCCAGGCGGTTCCAATGGCTGGTAAAAGTATTTGTTTGCGCATCAAAGTTGCGTTTGTAACCGGTAGTGTGGCACTCGACGCACATGAAATTGGCATTTTGGTTCGGTCTGCTCCAGTGCAGCGGATTCTTGAAATTCACTCCCTGGCCAGCATACAGATGAAACCAGCGGTGCCTCTCGGTATCCCAGGCGACGCCCAGCGCTTGCAAGCGACCTTTACCGACTTCAATCAGATATTGCTGCAACGGCGCGATACCGAAGGTGTAAGCCACCTTGAAATCAGCGTTTTTGCCATCAAGACCGGGCGTATTGACCCAGAACTCGTCGTTTCTGCGAAAAAACCGTATCGTTTCTTTCTCGGCTTTGACGCTGACGTTAGTGAAATCACCGAGCATCGTTTCGGCGCTGGCTTCCTGCATCGCCAATTGGTGATGCGAGCCTTGCCAGTCTTTCACTTGCTCGCTGTGACAGCCCTGGCATTTCTGTTCATCGACCATCGTCGCCGGGGCTATCGTTACCTGTGACGGTTTGATAGGCGCGGTGACCGGCGTATTTGGCGCATAGGTCGCGCTGGCAGGTTTGCTGCTGTACAGAAACCAGCCGATGTCCGCGATAGCCAAGAGCAACACGCCAACGCTGACGGGAAACACATAGCGATTGATCGAGGTCGAGGTCGAGCGCGAAGCGGGCGGCAGTGGCATCTTGTTCTTATGTTTTGGCATTGCGAATTCATAGTCCGGATGGTTGGCGTCAGGTGCTCGTTCACGTTTGATCCAGCTTTGTCGGACAACGGGCGACTGTCAAAAAATATGATAGCGAATCACCTATTGATCATGACACGCCTATCCGGTGTAGGAATTCCCAGGATAAATTCTAAGGCTTTGATAATTTTTGGCTGGATCGAGACGGTGGGTGGCCATACGTCACTCTATTGAATTTGCTGACTCAAAGTCACGCACCGTCTGCAATGCAGAATCACAACGGGGAATGTATAACTGAACATTCGCCCGCGCTTGGGCATGATGGCGGCTTCTCTACCGGCGACGTCAACCAGGGCTTCATGACGAATGATGCTTAAGCGGCGAACACCCTGGGCGCGATCTTTGGCACTCAGGCTAACCGGACAAATTTTTCCAGGACAGAGACGACCTGGCGCGGTGATAGGTCCTTGGCGGAGCGCTCGCCGGCGACGCGGGTGAGGACGGCTCGGTAGGTCTCATCGTCCAGGCCGAGTGGTGATTGGCGATGTGGAGTTGGCGAGACGGCTCATGGAAGGGGGCTCGGGTTGATGGCCTGCAGACAGGTGGGCGTATCACGGCGAGCCAAAGCGGCCATGTAGTGATCTGCTTCGGCGCTTTCTTCGAAACCTCCTGTCTGGCGAAGGCCATTCCATGTCTGCCACCGTACCAACGCCCCTGACCATCTTGAATGTGGTTGCCCCGATCACTCGTTACGGGCTTTGCGCCGTGCGGCCTGTGTAAGTTATTTTGAGGAGGGCTGGCTCGCATGGGAGTTGAGTGACTTAAGGCCAATTACATCCTGTGACCATCCGCGCGGCACGGGGTATCTGCGAGGTAGATATCCTGGTTCCAGACCGACACTGATCATTAAGATAGACTTGTTGGGCAGACGCTCACGCTGCGGAGAGGGGGGCATGGGAAAGGGTGCACGGCGCGGACCGGCAAATGCTCAGCGCCTTCTGTAGAAAGCACCCACCGGATTGAAAGGAACGCGTTATGGAGACAATGACGCGGTTGTGTAATTTAAACGAAAGCCAGGCAGACCTGGCTTTCGGAAAAAATAAATAGTTATTGTGTTTAGGTTATACGCCTGGATTCAGTGGGGTGGGCTCCGCGGGCTTAGTCGGAGATCGCTGGTCATAGAGTTTGGCATCTCTTAACTCGGCTAACGTTTTGACTTCACCCCTGGACGTCCATACCCCATTCGGCTTTCGCGCATTGAGCAGCAAGCTGGAGGGTTGATAGCGGGTCAGGAATTTATTTCCATATACATTGCTAACCCCGTCCCAATTACCTGGTTCAATGGTCAGTTGGTCCGCGATTTTATCAATGAGGCTCGGCTGCCCCTTTTTTTTCAGTGACGAATTGCATTGCAAGCAATAAATCGACTCGGTCTTTTTGACATATTCTGGGGGCATCGACTCATCAAGTACTTTAAGCATCCCCTTGCCACCCACGATTTTATAATCCTCATCGATCGGAGATTCGATAACAGCCCGCCCGGAAAGCCCATGCCCGACCAAAAAGAGGCGTCCGCTGTATTCACCGCCCCCCATTAGCTTCTTTAATTCTTCGGGGCCAGCGCTCGGATGCCATAAACTAGGCTTTCTTACCAAGCCTGAAAAATTACCGTACATGGGACTGGGGGCGCTGCCGGTTGTAGGTAACTTATCCAGGTAGACATAGATGTCTTCTTTAACCGGCGCAGTTGTCCCATCAAGCCGGGTTTTCCCAAGTCCACCTTCATCCGTAGGTTTCTTGTGACCATCCTCCGTTACGTCGACCAGACCTTTATAGCCTTTCACTGGACCAGCCGTTTTAATTCCCAGCGCTTTGATTGATTCATCTAGTCGAGCAACTAAACTCGGGCCATCTGCAGTACATACTCCCGTATCACAACCGACCGCAGTCACCTTGCGCACATCTACCGCAAGGCCAGCATTTTGGCCTCCCTTTCCACTGACCTTCATGACCTCGTTGGCCAGTTTGTGCGCATCGAGCCCGCCTAGGGATTTGGCGCCGGAGGGAGCGGTATCGCCATGCCCCACCAGTTCCACTTTGGTTGTGCCTCCGAGGCGCTGGGGGTCGCCGGCCACTACGATGTGTTGCCCTTGGTCATTTCGCTCGATAATGACACTGTTGCTCGGATGCTTATCATGAATACGTTGTGCTGCCCGATCAGTGACCGGATCCGACTCCAACTTCACGATGACTCGCGTATCGTATTTGCTACCCGCAGACGGCAGGGGCTCAGGAGCGTTAACTCGCAACTTTGGCTTGGCTGTGAAGTCATGAGCGGAGTTAATCGTAATATCGCCAGACGGAGTGCGGCTATAGCGCAATTTGCCTTCGTTGGTCCACGTTTTAATATTGTGAAATTCACTTGTTTCACTAAGTAGTGCATGGCTTGGATATACCTTACTCCATCGATAGTCATGATGATTATCAATTCTAACGCCATCAGATGCAAAAACCTCATCTACGCCTGGGAGCTTTGTCAGCATTTTTGTTGCAAAATTGTCACAGTGCTTAAAGCCTCCAAAACATCCGTAAAACTTAACCGTGGGCACTGTTTTGTTTTCAAGCAAATCTACAGAAGTTAAATTAAATTGGTTTTTTGGATACATTTGTATGGCCGGGGTATATTTCTGCGAAGGACTCAAACCACCATGAGTATCAAAAATCACTTCATCCAGCGATGGTGTCTTGATCCCGATGTCGTTCCAAGCGCTTATCATGTCTTCATTGCTTTTTACACCGGCATAGTACACGTCGTGACCTTTGTCAGCCATCATCATTATTCGTTTTGTACTGCGAACAACGTCGGCATTTTCTACGCCACCATTCCCTATTCCATCTTGATATACATAAAGTAATTTTTTTGGTTGTTTCGTCGAGTTTGATTTGAAGTCGGTGATTCGTTTAGTCACTCCCTCTGGATAAGGGGAATAGCTTTTCAATGGAGAGTCTGAGAATTTTTTTATCAGATGCGTCCCATTTTCCTGCGTTAAACCAGATTTGTTCGGGGCCTCTATTGCCACGTCGCCAGGCCCTTTGTAAAGGTCGCGCGACTCTAGTTCGTCTTTGGCATCTGGCAGGGACGTCTTGAGCGCATGACCTTTGTCTTTAGGTAGTGATGGCTTGAGTATCTCATCAGAACTAACAGGTAGTTTTGTCCATGTTCTCATGTCCCAAACGGGTGAGTCAGGAACACCCTCGCTAGCAGCGATAAATAATGAGTGCTCACCCTGAGCATTCCGTTCGACAATTACGCTGTTGTCGGGATGCTTGTCATATAGGCGTTGTACTGCCTTGTCCGTCACAGGGTCCGACTCCAGCTTTACAATCACGCGAGCGTCGTACTTGTTGTCCACAAGGGGCGCCTCTTCCAACAGAGGTGGTAAATGTTTGGCCGTTGGAGCAGCCGCTGGCTTGGAGTCGAAATCGATGACCACATCTTCCGTGCCCACAGGGGCTTTACCGACGCCTGGTCCGCTTGCGGATGCCGCAGGTTCGTTGATGACGGCTGAGTCATCGTGGCTGACCGAGCCCGACGCCTGACGACTGTCGTAGATCGACTTGCCCGTCTTGTCATTACCGCTCGCCGGCGTCGCGGGGGCAGGAGCCGTGGTGGACCCTTTCGATCCTTCGTTGACGGTGAAAACGCCACCTCTAGGTTCAGCGCTGGTCCTCGAAGTAGGCCGTTTATATTCATCTCGCGTCGCGACTGTCCACGCCTGTTTACTGACGGGCGGGTTGTCCAGGCCCTCCTCAGGGATCCCCGCTGGCGGCTTGGGTTTTAAGGTAATGGTTTTTGGCGGCGTACCCGCTATCTCCTCATTAATAGGAGGGCGTGTGGACTGCGGCGGCCGTAAGTCTGGACCTTTTTCGGGAACCATTGTTCCAGGCGCTTTGGGCGCCGATACGACGCCCCCCGTGGGTGGCTTGGGCACAACGACAGTGTTATCGATCGGTGGCAAGGCTGCCGTGGGAGCCCGACGCGGAACCGGTGGCCGAACGGGCGGTGGCGGCAAGGCTGGCGACTGGGTCTGATCTAATGGCGAAGATTGTGCGAGTGGTTTAGCGCCAGAACCCGACTTGCTCGGGATCTTGGTCGGGATACCCAGCTTGATGTCGTTGCCGGCGATCTTCTCGTCCTGGGTCACCACCAGACGGTTATCCATGTCGGTGTTAAGA